>CANGUQ010000404.1 GCA_947456915.1 Betaproteobacteria bacterium | reverse complement strand
CTTCGCCTCGGCAGCGCAGGCGCTGATCGCGGTGTGCACCGCGACCCTGCCCGCGCTCGCGCCGGTGGTCGCCCGCGCGCTCGGCGTGGACGCCTCGCTGATCGGCTACCAGGCGAGTATCGTCTACGGCTGCGCGATGTGCTCGACCTTCGCCACCGGCACGATGATCCGCCGGCTCGGCGCTACCCGCACGGTGCAGGTGTCGATGACGATGAGCGCGCTCGGACTCGCGGTGGCGAGCTGGGGCACGGTCGGCTCGGTGATTGCCGGCTCGATCACGATCGGACTTGCGCTCGGGCTCACCACGCCGTCGACCGCGCACTGGCTCGCGCGCTTCACGCCGATCGAGCGGCAGAACGTCGTGTTCTCGCTCAAGCAGGCCGGCGTGCCGCTGGGCGCGATGATCGCAGCGATGCTGAGTCCGCTGCTGGCAGTAGTGGCCGGCTGGCAGTCCACGCTGCTCGTGTTCGCCGCGGCGTGTGTCGCGCTCGCGATCGCGCTGCAGCCACGGCGCGCGGTCTGGGACGACGACCGCGACCCGCAGGCGCCGTGGCTGCACCAGCCGTTCGGCGGCATCCCCGCCGTCTGGAACGACCCGCCGATCCGGCAGCTGGTGTTTGCAGGTTCCGCGTTCAACGTGATGCACGTCGCGCTCACCGCATTCACTGTCAACCTGCTGGTGAAGGACGTCGGCTACTCGCTGGTCGCCGCAGGCATCGTCTCCGGACTCGCACAGCTGGGCGGAGCCGTCGGCCGTATCACGCTGGGCTATCTTGCCGACCGGCTGCCCGACAGCCTGACCGTGCTCACGGTGGCTGGCGCGGCGATGACCGGCATGTGCCTGCTCACCGGGACGATCGGTGCACGCTGGCCCGACGCGGCGGTGATCGCCGCGTTCGTCGTCTTCGGCTTCGTCGGCATCGGCTGGAACGGCGTCTACCACGGCCAGCTCGCACGCCTGTCGCGTCCGGGCAAGGTCGGGCTCACCTCCAGCGGCGCCGGCTTCTTCCTGTTCCTCACCGCGCTCGCCGGCCCCTCGCTCGCCGCACTGCTCTACGCGCAGGCGGGCAGCTACACGCTCACCTTCGTGCTGCTTGCCGGCGTGCCGCTGGCCGGCATGCTGTTCGCACTCGGGGCACAGCGGCGCGTGCGCGTCGATCCCGACCGTGCGTACGGCGCGCGGCGCGCGCACGCCCCTTCCTCACCGACACGATGAACAAGGCCTTCACCCGCGAATCCGACGACGACGACGAGGACGGCGTCGAAGCGGCGTCGCCGCTGCCCACCGGCAGCAAGAACTACATCACGCCGCAGGGGTACACGCGGCTCAAGACCGAGCTCAAGCACCTGCTCGACCGCGAACGTCCCGACGTGGTGAAGGCCGTGTCGTGGGCGGCCTCGAACGGCGACCGCTCGGAGAACGCCGACTACATCTACGGCAAGCGCCGGCTGCGCGAGATCGACCGGCGCATCCGCTTTCTCACCCGTCGCCTCGACATCGCCGAGGTAGTCGACCCCGCCGCGCGCGAGGCGACCGATCAGGTGTACTTCGGCGCCACCGTCACCGTCGCACGCGAGGACGGGACGCAGCAGACCTTCGCCATCGTCGGTGTCGACGAGATCGACACCGACCGCGGGCGCATCTCGTGGGTGTCGCCGATGGCCCGTGCGCTGACCCGGGCGCGCGCCGGCGACACGGTGACACTGCGCACGCCGGCGGGCGCGGAGCAGATCGAACTCGTCGCGGTCGCGTACCGCGCACTGGACTGATTCCGGTGGCACCAGCCGGTCCGGCGTGCCCGACAGCCCCGGCTGCGATGCGGACCGTTGGCACCGCCCCGGCCGATGGAGTTGCGGGGCGACCGATCGGACGATTCCCGCCGGCGCCGGGCCCTGCCATTAGTCCTTTCGGACTAATGGCAGGGCTGGACGCGGGATTTCTCACATTGTCCGCGCACTCGATCCGGACTATGTTCCGTACATCTCGTCATTCGCCGGAGGCCTGCCATGGTCCGTCCCTGCCTGCCAGCACTGCTCGACTGCACCGCCCGCACGACCATGCGTGCGCTCTGCGCCCTCGCCCTGCTCGCTGCCACGGCGACGATGGCATCGGCGACGGTGATCAATTTCGCCGCACTGCAGCCGTACAACAGTTACGCCTTCATTCCCAACGCGGTCGGGAGCTCGGGAAACCCTGTCATCGCAAACGACTACGGGTCGACCGCTCAGGTGACCGTGGGGTACCGCACGTTCAACAACGATGCTTCGAAAACGACGTTCTCGTCACGCCTGCAGTTGTGGAATACCGGCTACAGCAACCTCCCGGCAGTCGTATTCTCGGAGGGCAACGGACGCGGCGCCGAAATCACGCTGACCCCGACGACCGGATTCGCGGTGACACTGCAGTCATTCCAGCTGGGGAGCTATCCTGCTTCGAATGGCGTGGGTCCGAATCTGACCGTACCGCTGCTGCAGGTGATCGACACGGCGACGAGCGCGGTCGTGTGGAGCGACAACGGGCGTGTCGTCAACACCACGCAGTCGCTGGCGCCGAATGTCTCCTCCAGCTCGGGCCTGATTCTGCAGTGGGGCTACAACTGGAACATCGGCCTGAACAATCTGATGTTCGACGCCGCGCCGGTCGGCACGACCGTCGTTCCTGTGCCGCCCGCCATCGCGCTGTTCGTCGGTGGTCTCGGCCTGATGGGCTGGGTGAGCCGCCGGCGCGCGGTCTGACGTACGACGGTCGTTCCCCGGAACGCTACTGCGGAGAAGGCGGACAGCGGCAGCAGGCCTCGCCATTGCACTCTCCGCTCGTTGGCTGCGGCGATGAGCGGGGCCGCGGCAGGAATGCGGGCCGGCTCCTTCGCCCCACCTTCTGCACGTCCCGAGCCGACGAACGGCGCGTCGAAGGCGCCGTGTCCCGTGTGCATCGGCGGCAGGCGTGAGCGCAGCCGGCCGCGACGCACGCGCGACGACCTGGGTGGTGGTCGTGCTGATCACGCTGGTGCAGTCGGTGGCTGCCTGCGCCAACGTGACCCTGCCGACGGTGGCGCCCAAGCTCGCCGCCACGCTCGGCATCGACGCGTCGTGGATCGGCTACCAGGTGAGCCTGCTGTTCGGCATGGCGGTGGTGAGCGCCACCTTCGGCGGCGGGCTGGTGGCGCGGCTGGGTCCGGCGCGCACGGCACAGGCCTCCGCCAGCCTGTGCGTCGCCGGCATGCTGCTCGCCGCGCTGCCGCATCTGGCGGCAACGCTGGTGGCGACCATCCTGTGCGGGCTGGCGCTGGGCATGATCAATCCCGGTGCGGCCCAGGTCATCGTTCGCTTCACACCGCTGCGGCATCGCAATCTGATCTTCTCGCTCAAGCAGAGCGGTGTGCCGGCGGGGGGTGTGCTGGTCGGACTCACCGCGCCGGCGATCGCGGTGACCGCCGGCTGGCAGTGGTCGGTGCTGCCGGCGATCGTGGTTGCGGTTGCCGCGATCGTGCTGATGCAGTGGGTGCATCCGCTGTGGGACGACCAGCGCAATGCGCGCGCACCGCTGCTGGGTACACGCAGCGGCGGCATCGGCGCGGTGTGGCGACGCCCGGCGCTGCGCTGGCTCGCGCTGTCCGGATTCTGGTTCGCCTTCATCCAGCGCTGCGTGCTGACCTTCCTCGTCTCCTATCTGTATCTGGTCGCCGGCTGGTCGCTGGTGCAGGCCGGCGTACTGCTCGCGATCTATCAGGGCACCGGCGGCTTCACCCGTCCGCTGTGGGGCGTGGTCGCCGACCGCACGGCCGGGCCGCCAGTACTGATCGGACTCACGCTCACCACGATCGCGACCTGCCTCGCGCTGTTCTGGCTCGACGCCTCGTGGCCACCGTGGCTGGCGACGCTGGTGGTCACGCTGCTGGGGGCGACTTCGTTCGGCTGGAACGGCGTGTACCACGGCGAGGCCACGCGGCTCGCACCGCCGAAGCAGATTGCGCTCATCACCGCGGGCACCTCGTCGTTCGCCTACGCCGGTGTGCTGGTCGGGCCGGCGCTGTTCGCGCTGGGCTACCAGCTGAGCGGCAGCTATCCGCTGATGTTCGGTTCGCTCGCCCTCGCGGCGACCTTCGGACTGGTGTGCCTGCTGCTTGCGCTGCGCGCGGCGCGCGAGCCGCCCGCGCACGACCGAGCCGACGCGCACGACCGAGCCGACGCGCGGGACTGAGCCCAAGTGCGCGATCGCTGCGGTGGGTGACGATCGCTGCGGCGGGTGACGATCGCTGCGGTGGATGACGGTCGCT
>CANGUQ010000403.1 GCA_947456915.1 Betaproteobacteria bacterium | reverse complement strand
CACGTCGCAGTTGATGCAGGCGTCGGTGATCATCAGGGCCATGCGGCAGCTCCGTTCAGGCAGTGTCCGCAGGCCGGTTGCGCAGCTTCTCGGCCACCTGTGCGCCTACCCGCGGGCTGACGAACTGCGCGATGTCGCCACCCATCAGCGCGATCTCGCGTACGAGCGTCGCCGACACGAACATGTAGCGATCGGACGGAGTCAGAAACACCGTCTCGAGTTCGCTGTAGAGCTTGCGGTTCATGCCGGCGAGCTGGAATTCGTATTCGAAGTCCGACACCGCACGCAGTCCGCGCACGATCACCCGCGCGTTCTGCGTGCGCACGAAATCGGTGAGCAGGCCCGAGAAGCGCGTGACCGATACGTTCGCCGTGTCGGCGAGCACGTCGGTGGCGAGCCGTACCCGCTCGTCGGGCATGAAGAACGGGCGCTTCGCCCGGCTGTCGGCCACCGCGACAACCACCCGGTCGAACAGGCGCGCCGCGCGGCGAACGATGTCCTCGTGGCCGAGAGTGATCGGATCGAAGGTTCCGGGATAGATGGCAGTGATCATCGGCAGCAGTCCAGATTGTCAGGGCGAAGAGCGATGGAGCCGCACCTCACCTGGCGCGACGGCAGGCGACGCAGGCACTCCGGGCAAGGCTGCGCGCGACGAGCGATCGGCCAAACGCTCGCCCTTCGTCGCGGGCGGGCGAGTTCCGGGTCCGGAGTTGCGCGACTGCGGGCAGCAGGCCCGCACCTTACGATCCATGACGCACGGCAAGCATCATGCCGCAAGGGTATCCGGATTGGCCGGGTGCTGCCCGTCGCCCGTGGCGGCCAGCCCGACGAGCCGGTAGTCGACCGCTCCGGCGCGCGCCTGCCTGAGCACTGTCCACGCCGCATCCGGCGCCCACGACGACACTGCCGGCGACTCGACATAGATGCAGCCACCCTCACGCAGATGCGGCCGCACGCGCGCGAGCAGCCCCGGCAACAGCCCCAGCCGGAACGGCGGATCGAGGAACACCACGTCGAACTCCGCGCCGGCAGCCGGTGCGCGTTCGAGCCAGCGCTGTGCGTCGGCGTGGATCACCTGCAGCTCGGTCGCGCCGAGCAGCCGGGCGTTGTCCTGCAGCGCGCGCACGGCCGCACGCTCCTGCTCGACCAGCACGACCCGCCGCGCGCCGCGCGACGCCGCCTCGAACCCGAGCGCACCGCTGCCGGCGAACAGGTCCAGGCAGTCCAGGCCAGTGAGGTCCTGCCCCAGCCAGTTGAACAGCGTCTCGCGCACGCGGTCGGCGGTCGGGCGCAGGTCGGACAGGTCGGGAAAAGCGAGCTGCCGGCGACGCCATCGTCCGCCGATGATGCGCACGCGCTGCCGTGTACCACCGTCGGACTCGCGCGCGCGTGACATCAGGGCTGCACCGCCCCCAGCCGCTCGGCGCGCGAGCGTACCGGCGCCGACGGCGGATCGTCGGGCGCACCGACCACCACGGTCACCATGCG
Source organism: Betaproteobacteria bacterium (assembly GCA_947456915.1). Classification (GTDB taxonomy): domain Bacteria; phylum Pseudomonadota; class Gammaproteobacteria; order Burkholderiales; family CAIKXV01; genus CAIKXV01. The sequence goes on along the minus strand of CANGUQ010000403.1, from coordinate 2,790 downwards.
CTCCGGATCGAGCCGGCGAAACGCGCGCATCACGTCCTCGCGGGTGACTCGCTCGACCAGCCGTGTCCACTGAGTGAGCCAGTCCGCGGGCAGATCGTAGAAGCCGATCGTCGCGATCAGGTCCAGCACCTCGCGGTTGGTGTCGATGCGCAGCGGAAATCCGTTGATCAGGTGCCGGCGTGCGTTGGCGAGTTCCTCCGCGGTCGGGCCCTTGCCGAGGAAGTCGACGAGCACGCTGCGCACGACGGCGAGCGCCTCGTCGGACTGGTCCTTGCGCGTCTGCAGCGCGATCTGGAACGGCCCGCGCTCGAGCAGCGGCTGGATCGAGCTGAACACGCTGTACGCGAAGCCGCGCTTCTCGCGCACCTCCGAGGTCAGGCGCGAGGCGAAGCCCCCACCGCCAAGGATCTGGTTCCCCACCAGCAGCGCGAAGAAATCCGGGTCGCTGCGGCTGACCGCCGGCACGCCGATCAGGATGTGGCTCTGCAGCGACGGGTGCGGCACCCTGCGCACCTGGGGTGCAGGCAGCGACGCCACCGGGGACACACTCGCGCGTACGGCACCGGCTGGCAGCGCGCCAGCGACCTGGCGCGCGATCGCCTCCGCTTCGCCGCGCGAGACGTCGCCGACGATCGACACCACGGCCGATGTGCCGTTGTAGAAGCGGCGGCGGAAGTCGACGATGGTCTCGCGCGTGAGTGCACGCACACCGTCGGCATCACCCACCGGGCGCTGTGCGTACGGGTGCGCGCCGTAGGCGGTGGCGAAGAACAGCCGGCTCACGATGATGTTCGGACGCGTCGCTTCTTCGCGCAGATTGGTGCTGATGCGCGCGCGCTCGCGCTCGAGCGCCGGAATCGGGAACTCGGGGCTCTGCACGATGCGCGCGAACACGTCGAGCGCCTGGGCACGCTCGGCGCGGAAAGACAGCGTCCGCAGCACGAACCCGGCGCGATCGGCATCGATACGCCCGGAGATCTGGGCCCCGATGTCGCCCAGGCGGCGCGCGATCTCGTCCTCGGACAATCCGCCAGCACCGAAGCGGGCCAGGTGCTGGGTCATCGCGGCGAGACCGGAGCGCTCGGACGGATCGAACGCAGACCCGGCGCGGAAATCGACGGCGACGTCGAGCATCGGCATCGCACGCGACTCGACGAACAGCACGCGGGCGCCATTGTCGAGCGACCAGGTCTGCACGTTGACCGCAGCGCGCGCAGCACCCATCCACGGCAGGGTCAACGCCGCGAGCAGCGCGAGCACCTGCACCACGGGCAGGCGCCCGCTGCCGCGCTCGCACTCAGTCGGCATGGCGCAGGTCCTTCGGCACCGGTACGGGCTTGCGACTGCCTGCCGGCTGCGGCTCGAGCACCGCCACCGTCATCCGGTCGTCGACGAGGAAGCGGCGTGCCACCTCGCGCACCTGCTCGGCAGTTACCGCGCGGATGCGCGGCACGAAGCGATCGACCACGCGCGCCGAGTGACCGACCATCTCCGCCACGCCGATCTGCGAGGCCTGCGTGAACATCGAATCCTGCTGGAACACGTGCTGCGCGACGAGCTGTGTCTGCGCGCGCACGAGTTCCTCGGCACTGATGCCATCGCGCACGAGCCGGGCGATCTCGGCCCGGATCGCGCTCTCCAGTTCGGCAACGCTGCGACCCTCGCTGGGCGCCGCACTGATCGTGAACAGTGCGGGGCCGCGCTGCATCTTCTCGTAGCCGACGTCCACCGTGCTGGCGATGCGCGACTCGCGCACCAGCGCGCGCTGCAGCCGCGACACCTCGCCTGCCTCCAGCACTGCCTCCAGGACCTCCAGCGCGTAGGGCTCCCAGTCGCGTTCGGCATCGCGCAGCGCCGGCGCGTGAAAGCCCAGCATCAGGAACGCGCTCTGCGCCGGGGCCTGCAGCATGACGCGGCGCGTGCCGCGCTGCTCGGGCTCGATCTGCGGTGATCGCCGGGGCAGCACGCGCCGCTCGAGGCGGCCGAAGTGCCGCTGCGCGAGGCGAAACACCTGCTCGGCCTCGACGTCGCCGACCACCACCAGCACCGCATTGTTGGGCGCGTACCAGCGCCGGTAGAAGTCACGCACGTCATCGGCGGTGAGATTCTCCAGATCGCTCATCCAGCCGATCACCGGCGTGCGATACGGGTGCGCGGTGAAGGCGGTGGCATGGAGCTGCTCGAACAGCGCCGAGCGCGGGCGGTCGTCAGTGCGCCAGCGCCGCTCCTCCATGACCACCTGAATCTCCTTGGCGAACAGCTCGGGCGCCACGACCAGATTCGCCATGCGCTCGGCCTCGAGTTCGAGTACCGCGCCGAGGTCCTTCGCCGACAGCTGCTGGTGGTAGGCGGTGTAGTCCCGTCCGGTGAATGCATTGTCGCGCCCGCCCAGCTGCGCGACGCGACGCGAGAACTCGCCGTCGGGCAGGCGGCGCGTGCCGCGGAACATCATGTGCTCGGTCACGTGCGCGAGCCCGGTCAGGCCGTTGACTTCGTCGATGCTGCCTGCGCGGTACCAGACCATCGAGGTCACCACCGGCGCGCGCCGGTCCTCGCGCACGACGATGCGCAGCCCGTTGTCCAGCGTGCGCTCCTGCACCGCGGCCAGCGGCACTGCCGCCGCGACCAGCGACGCGACGGCCAGCGCGAGCAGGGCGCACGCTGCCTGCTGCAGCGCGCGCGGGCCGCGCGCACGGCCGGCGAAGGAACCGGGCGACGCCGACCGGAGGGGCGGGGAAACTCGTACCATCGCGTTCGGAAACAGCGTGCGCGCCGGAGTCCGGAGCGAGT
>CANGUQ010000402.1 GCA_947456915.1 Betaproteobacteria bacterium | reverse complement strand
TTCGCAGTAAGCTTGCGGGTTCCAGCCAGTCCCCAACGGAGCGAGCAGTGAGCGAGTCGAACCCCGCAGCGACGCCGGCGTTTCGCGTCGAGGAAGCCACGATCGCCGATCTGCATCAGGCGATCCGCGACGGACGCACGACGGTCGTGCAGGTGGTGCAGCAGTACATCGAGCGCGCGCGCCGCTACAACGGTGTGGCGAGCGTGCTGGTCACCGCGGACGGTGCCGACGTGCCGGCGGCGCCCGGTACGGTGCGCGCCGGGGCCCCGCTGCAGTTCCCGACGCACACGGTGAAGGCCGCCGAGTGGCTGCCCGAGCTGGACCGCTATGCCGGTCCGCCGCTCGAGTTTGGCCGCATGCAGCGCACCGCCTCCGATCCGGAAGTCGCGCAGCAGTACGGGATGGTGGTGGGCCTGCCCGACGCCGGGCAGCTCAATGCACTGTCGACGCTGAACATCCGCGGCGAGCGCTCGGTGACCTGCAAGGGGGAGTTCGATCGCCACCCCTCGCTCGGCCCGCTGCCGCCGGGCGCGCCGCCGATGTGCGACGAGTTCCGTCACCTGCCCGATGCGCTCGAGCGCGCCGCCGAGCTCGACGCGCAGTACGGCCGCAATCCCGATCTCCAGGCGATGCCGATGTACGGTGTCGTGTTCTCGTTCAAGGATCCGTTCGACACGAAGGACATGCGCTCGACCGGTGGCGGCGACACGCGCTACGACATCGACGTGCCGGTGCGCGACCACGTGCTGGTCGAACAGCTGCGGGCGAAGGGCGCGATCATCTACGCGAAGGCGGTGTGCACCGAGTACAACGGTCGCGGCCACGATCCGGGCGGGCCGCACGCCGCTGCCTCCGTACTGCCCTCGACCGTCGGCCACCAGCGCAGCACCTGGGGCGGCTGCCCGGTGAACCCGTACGACACCACGCGCGCCGCATCGCTGGGGTCGAGCTCCGGCTCGGGCGTGTCGGTAGGCGCGAACCTGGTGATGGCGAGTCTCGGGGAGGAGACGCGCGCGTCCTGCCGCGGGCCGGCCAACCACAACGCCACCGCGCTGATCCTGCCGCACAAGGCGCTGATCGGCTTCGACGGCGGTGCGATCGGCATCGACGTGCACGTCGATCGCACCGGCATCCTCTGCCGCAGGATCGAGGACTGCGCGAAGGTACTCGATGCGCTGAAGGATCCCGAGCGCGGCTACTACGACCCGCGCGACGAGTGGACGACGGTGCCGCGCTCGTCGGTGCTCGCTGGCGGCTACGCACGCCACGCGAAGGCGAGCGGTGCGAAAGGGGCGCTCGCCGGGGTGCGGCTGGGCGTGATCCGCGAGTCGATGACGGTGCCGCCGGGCTCGATGAGCGAGCAGCCGATCGTCGAGGCCGCCGCGCGCGAGCTGAAGACGGTGATCGCTGGCCACCTCGGCGCGACGCTGGTGGAATCGAGCGATCCGCTGTGGACGCCCGATCCGGACTGCGAACGCATGACGGTCGATCACCGCCGCGCGCTCGCTCGCCTTGCGCCGATGCTGATGCCCGATCTGTTCTATCGCCTCGACGCCGCCGGCGAGCCGCTGTTCCCGGAGTTCGCGCAGGCGATCGAGCGCACCGAGTTCCAGCCGGGCTGCTTCTTCGGCGCGGGATCGATGAAGCCGGTGGACTGGATGCTCGCCGTGGCGGAAGGCACGATCGCCGCACCCGCGAACCTCGACCTTGCGACGATCCAGCAGCAGGCGGTGTCGCCGGCGTTCCGCTATCACCTGTCGCAGTACCTGCAGCGCCGCGCCGCCGACTGGCGCGCGCGCGGCTTCGTCGAGTCGGTGGACGGCTGGCCCGCGCTCAACGCGCGGTCGAGCTTCTGGGGCGACGACCAGCGCGCGTGGTTCGCCAACTGGGAACTCGTCGCCGACCTGCGCAACCCGCTGGGCGAGCGGCAGGGTATTGCCGAGCGGATCATGCTGCGCGAACTGCTGCGCCGCGCCGACATGATGGTGATCCTGGAGAACCGGCTCGATGCGCTGGTGCGCCTGCACAGCCCGTATCCGCCGGCGAAGATCGGCGGCGCGGGGCAGCCCGGGGTCTGGCAGAACCTGCGTCCGGAGTCGCTGTCCGGCCCCAACGCCGGCCTCACCGAGGTGCTGGTGCCCGCGGGCTACGTGACCGAGGTCTACGACCCGCAGTTCAGGCTCTCGGCCGATCGCAGGCGCTACGAGTTCGTGCGTTCGGATCGGCGCGACACCATCCCCGGGCCGGGGCTGCCGTTCTCGTTCGTGTTCCGCTGCGAGCCGGGGTGCGAGGACCGGTCGCTCGCGATCGCCTCGGCGTACGAGGCGGCATCGCGGCGGCGCGTGCCGCCACCGAGGTTTGCGTGACCGGCGACGGTTCGTTGCCTTCGCATCGCGACGCGGGCGCGCGGCGCGCCAGAGGCTGGGTATCCGTGGTCGCGTTGCACGTCACTGCCGTGCCTGCGCGCGCAAGGCGAGTCACGCCTGCGGTTGCGGCGTGCGCACGGCAGGCCGCTGCGGTTGCGGCATCGGTGGCGGTCGTTGCCTTCTTCGGTCTTGCGCAACCGGTGCACGCGCAGCCCTGGCCGTCGAAGCCGATCCGCATCGTCGCTGCCTCCTCGCCCGGGAGCGGGGTCGACATCGTCGCGCGCATCCTCGCGCAGAAGCTCGCCGAGCAGCTCGGCCAGCAGGTGCTCGTCGACAATCGCGCCGGCGCCGGCGGCAACCTCGGCGCCGAGATCGCGGCGCGTGCGCCCGCCGACGGCTACACGCTGTTCATGGGGACCCCGGCGCACACGATCAACGCGAGCCTGTACCGCAAGCTCTCCTACGACATCCTGAAGGACTTCGTGCCGGTCACGCTCGCCACCACCGGACACTACGTGCTGGTGGTCAACTCGTCGGTGCCGGCGAAGAGCGTGAAGGAACTGGTGGTGCTGGCGAAGAAGGCGCCGGGCAGGCTCACCTACGCCTCGGCAGGCACGGGCAACGCGACGCACCTGGCTGGCGAGCTGTTCCGCTCGCTCGCCGGGGCGGAGATGCTGCACGTGCCGTACAAGGGCACCGGCCCTGCGCTCACCGACACCATCGCCGGGCACGTGGACGCGATGTTCGCCAACCTCACCGCCGCACAACCGTTCATCCGCTCGGGCAAGCTGCGCGCGCTGGCGGTGGCGAGCAGCACGCGCGCCGCTGCCGCGCCGGCGATTCCGACGATGCAGGAGGCCGGCGTGCCGGGCTACTCGGTCGCCGCGTGGTACGGCGTGCTCGTTCCGGGCGGCACGCCGAAGGACATCGTCGAGCGGTTGAACGCCGAGATCGGTCGTGCGCTGAAGGCGGCCGACGTCATCGAGATTGAAAGCTGTGCGCGGTGCGGCGCACGGCTGAAGATGGTGGCGAGCATCGAGGACCCAGCGGTGATCGCGCGCATCCTGGCGCGTCTGGATCGGGGATCGGACAGCCCGCAAGTCGAGCCGGTGCTGCACGCGGCGCGCGCGCCGCCGGGTCGGTCAGTGGTGTGACGTAGAGGTCAGCCGCGGCGAGGCGATCGGAGGCCGCCGCGCAGTTCCAGCGCAGGTGTTGCGGGCGCCGGATGGGGCGTGGCGTGCTCGATGCGTGAAGGGCGGTCGATCACAGGTGCCGCGAGGGTCGTCGGTTGCGGCGCGGCCGCGCTCGGCGGCGGATCGGGCGTCGATGCTTGCCCGTGCGGCGCACAGGCACGAGGGGGGGCGGGTTCACGGCCGCCGTGCGCGGGGGGCGGCGGGGGCGTTTGAAAGTACTAGTCGCCCTGCGCGCACGCGGCCGAGAAGCGCTACCGCTTCTTCAGTTGCGGCGACGCGATGCTGCTCACGCGCGCGCAGGCGGCCGGCTGAGCTTGCGCCCGGTCGGGCGCCGGAACCGCACGGACTGTCGGCCGTACCTCGCCCCGACGGGGCTTCCCGGTTACGCCTGTCGTGCCCGTCCAGCGTCGGTGGTGCGAAGGGTGCGCGAACGGCGCCGATACCTCACGCGACGCCCACCACCCTGCCTGCTGCCCGTGGTCAAGCGCGATACCCCGTGCGCCATTTTCCGGAAATCCGTGGGGCAACCCTCGTGGGGAAGCTCTGCCCGGGGCGAATATGCAACCTTTTGGTAACGTCTTTAACAGTTTGTTGAAAATCCCCCGGATGATGTGGAACGGATGAAGGTGCGCACTGTCGAAGGTACAAGACAGTAGCCGAGGATGGGGATACTCGATGCGCGGAGCCGATGTGATGCAGGACACGCTGTTTACGGCACGGTCGCTGGACAGCT
>CANGUQ010000401.1 GCA_947456915.1 Betaproteobacteria bacterium | reverse complement strand
GCTCGAAGTCGTGCAGCGCCGCGCCCAGCGCGGCGAACCCCGCCGCGTCGAGCCGGGTCGCCGCGCGCCCCGCGGCCTCGCCTTCGAGCATCGCGCGCACGTGGTAGATCTGCTCGGCCTCCTCCCAGCTGATCTGCGCCACCGACGGTCCGCGGTTGGGGACGATCACGATCAGCTTCTCTGCGGCGACGATGCGCAGTGCCTCGCGCAGCGACGCGCGGCTCACTGCAAGGCGCCGGCACAGTTCGGCTTCGACCAGCCGCTCGCCCGGCTGGAACTCGCCCGCCAGGATCGCTGCGCGCAGCGCCTCCACCGCCTGCTGCAGCACGGTGACCGGCTCGGCCGCACCGGCCCGGCTCTCGCGCTGCGCACGCACCGCGCGCAGTTCAGCCATCGCCTGCCGCCGTCGCGATCTGGCGCTCGCCAAGACGGTCGAAGGTCAGGTACTCGGGCCGGAACCAGTCTTCCTCGGCCAGCCGCAGTCGCCCCGCGCCCGCACGCGCGCGGGCACGCGCGCCGGACTCCAGCGCACGGCGATCGCCGAGGTAGTGCAGCGTCAGGTGCGTCCACGCGCCCGGGTCGCCGTCGACGATCGCGAAACGCCGGATCAGCCACCAGTCCGGGCAGTCGAGCAGCAGCGGCAGTTGCTCGTTGCCGTACCACGCGTCGAACGCCTGCCGGCGCCCGACCGGCACCTGGAACAGCACGGCGAACAGCACCGGCGCGGCGAGCGGATCGGCGTCCAGGTCGGGGCGCATGCGCCACTCGATCTCGGTGCCGATGTAGCGGGTGAACCCGGTCACGCCGCCGAGCATGCGCCGGGTGAGCGCGCCGGGCTCGCCCTTCACCTTCGCGTACTGCGGCGTGCGCAGATCCGCCGGCGTGCCCATCTCGTACACCGCGAGGTAGCTCGCGCCGATGCTCGCGCGGTAGCGCTGCGCGCTGACGAAACCCGGGCAGGCCATGCGCAGCGGAATGTGCTCGCTGTCGTACCAGGCGTTGAACTCGCCCTCCCACGAGGGGTGCGGCGTCATCTCCGAGAACAGGATCGTGGAACCCTTGCCGTGCATGATCGCCCGCGGTTGGCTTGACAAGATTGTCTGACAATCCTATTTTCCCCGGCGTACAGGTGTCAACCCGGCGCGGAGGCTTCCCCGATGCAGCTCGAAGTGCGTCGCACCCTTACCATCGTCGACACCCGCTTCAGCGAGGCGGAGCACACCGCCGACCCGCCGCTGCGCAAGGTGGCCGCCATCGCCATCGTGCGCAACCCGTACGCCGGGCGCTACGTGGAAGACCTGCAGCCGATGATCGACGCGAGCGTCGCCCTGGGCGAGCAGCTCGCGCAGGCGGCGGTGGCTGCGCTGGCGCCCTACGGCGCACAGAGCTACGGCAAGGCGGGCATCGCCGGGCTCGCCGGCGAGCAGGAGCACGCCAACGCGCTGCTGACCACCGCATTCGCCGAGCCGCTGCGCCGGGCGCTGGGCGGGGGCAAGGCGTGGATCTCGTCGTACACGAAGTGTGCCGCGCCGGGCACCACGATCGACGTGCCGCTCGCCTCGAAGGATGCACTGTTCGTGCGCTCGCACTACGACGGCATGTCGATCCACCTGCCCGACGCGCCGATGCCCGACGAGATCGCGGTGATCTTCTGCGTGGCCAACCGCGGCCGCATCAACGCACGGGTTGGCGGTCTCAGGCTCGCCGACGCAAAGGGTCAGGACGGACTGGTCTGAGCCGCACGCGGCGCACGGCTCGACACCGGTAACGAACGCGCCAGGGCAAGGAGGAGACGGAAATGAAGACAGCGATCGTCAATCTCGCCACCATCGTCACCGGGGACTGGCGCGAGCCGCTGCTCGCCGGCGACACGATCGTGATGGTCGACGGGCGGATCAGCGAGATCGGCACCGTCTCGGCGGCAAGCGTGGAGGCCTGCGACGTGGTGATCGACGCCGGCGGCGCCACTGCGATTCCCGGCCTGATCGACTCGCAGATCCACAACACCTTCGGTGACTACACGCCGCGGCAGAAGACGGTCGGCTTCCTCGAGAGCTACGTGCACGGGGGCACGACGACCTCGATCAGCGCGTCCGAAGTGCACGTCCCCGGTCGCCCGAAGGATCCGGAAGGCGTGAAGGCGCTCGCGGTGGCGGCGATGAAGTGCTTCGAGCACTTCCGGCCGGGCGGGATGAAGGTGCACGCCGGCTCGATCATCCTGGAACCGGGCCTGACCGAAGCCGACTTCGCCGAGGTGGCGGCCAAGGGGCTGTGGCTGGCCAAGGCCGGCTTCGGCGCAGTGCGCACGCCGTACGACTATGCGCCGATGGTCGGCTGGGCAAGAAAGCACGGGATGATCACCACCGTGCACACCGGCGGCTCGTCGATTCCCGGTTCCTCCGGCATCTGGGCCGATCACCTGCTCGCGATGCAGCCGGACGTCTCGTTTCACGTCAATGGCGGCCCGGTGGCGATGCCCGATGCCGACTTCCCGCGCCTGCTGCACGAGAGCACGATCGCGCTGCAGGTGTGCACGGCGGGCAACCTGCGCACGACGCTGATGCTCGGCGACATGGTGCGCGAAGCCGACCAGTTCGACCGGTTCCTGATCGCCACCGACACCCCGACCGGCTCGGGCATCATGCCGCTGGGCATGATGTACACGATCACCCACCTGGCGAGTCTCACCTCGATGCCGGTCGAGTGGGCGATCGCCGCGGCGACCGGCAACAACGCGCGCGTGTACCGGCTCAACAGCGGCTTTCTGCGCGCGGGCTGCGACGCCGACGTCGTGGTTCTCGACGCCTGCGTCGGCGGCACGAAGCACACCGCGCTCGACGCGCTGCGCAACGGTGACATCGCCGCGGTGGCTGCGGTGGTCACCGACGGCGTGCCGCGGTTCGTCGGCCGCAGCCGCAACACACCGGCGCCGATGAAGACCGTGCGCGTGGCGAAGAGCACGGTGCTGCAGACCTACTCGGGCGAGGCACACTGAGCATGGCGCGCGCGGCGCACGTGATCGTCGCCGGCGGCGGCCCCACCGGGGCCGTGGCCGCCCTCGCGTGTGCGCAGCGCGGCTTTCGCGTGACGGTACTGGAGGCGGACACGGGCATCGACGACAACCCGCGCGCTGCGACCACGCACCCGTCCACGCTCGAATACCTCGCGCAACTGGGCTTCATCGACGAGTTCATCGCCGCCGGCCTCGTCTGCCGCTACTTCCAGTTCTGGGACCGCGACACGCGCAGCCGCGTTGCCCAGTTCGATCACGAACTGCTGCGCGACGAGACGCCCTATCCGTACGCGGTGCAGACCGAGCAGCACAAGCTCGTGCAGATGATCGTGCCGCGCCTGGCGGCGATCGACGGCTGCAGCTTCTCCTTCGGCGCCGAGGTGGCCGGTGTCGAGCAGGACGCCGACGGGGTCACCGTCACCGTTCGCCGCAACGTCGGCACCGGCGAGGCTGCGCAGGCCGCCGCCACCGAGGTGCTGCGCGCGGACTGGCTGATCGCCGCCGACGGCGGCCGCAGCACGGTGCGCAAGCTGCTCGACGTGCCGTTCGAGGGCTTCACCTTTCCCGAGCGCTTCACCGTGCTGACCACGCTGCACGACTTCGAGCGCTCGCTCGGCTGCTGCTGGCGCAACTACCTGGCCGGCTCGCAGGAGTGGGCGATGATCTTCAAGGTCGCCGGCGACGACATGCAGGGGCGCTGGCGCGCGGTGATGCCCACGCGCGAGACCGAGAGCGACGAGCAGGCGCTCGCCGACGCGTCGGTGCTGTCACGGCTGCGCGGACTCGACCCGGCCTGCGAACTCGACCAGGTCGTGCACCGCAAGACCTACAACGTGCACCAGCGCGTGGCCGCGCACTTTCGCGTCGGGCGCGTCTATCTCGCCGGCGACGCCTCGCATCTGAACAATCCGATCGGCGGGCTCGGGCTCAACTGCGGCATCCACGACGCGATGGAGCTGGTCGAGACCCTGGAGGCGGCGCGCGACGGCGCGAGCGAAGAGCGGCTCGACCGCTACACGCGGCGCCGGCGTACGCTCAACATGGAGTTCATCCAGGAGCAGACGATCAACAACAAGAAGCGGCTGGAGGAGAAGGATCCGGCCGCGCGACAGCGCCGGCTCGACGAACTGCGCCAGACCGAGGCCGACCCGGCGAGGCAGAAGGCGTTCCTGCTGCGGACCTCGCTGATCGCCAGCGTGCGGCGCGCAGCGACGATCGAATGAGGCCGCGGCGGCCGCGGACTGCACACCGCGCACCCGCCTGCGCTGCAGCCGGAGCCCCCGACGCCGGG
>CANGUQ010000400.1 GCA_947456915.1 Betaproteobacteria bacterium | reverse complement strand
GGCGAGGCGCCGCTCGGTGCGCCGCGTGTGCAGGATCAGCGCAACGCCGGCCAGCGCGACGAAGGCGAGCAGACCGAAGGTATGCGAGTAGCTGCCCATCCATCGATAGACGATCGCGAACAACGCAGGGCCGGAGAGGATACCGAGGAAATTGAAGGCGATGGCGCCGCTGGTGGCGAGTCCGACCTGTCCGCGTGGCGCCACGCGAGCGACTTCCGCGACGAACATCCCGGTCCAGCCCACGGCCGAGCCGCCGAGCAGAACCAGCAGCAGGTAGAGCGCGGTGCGCGGCCAGCCCGGATCGAGCAGCGCGGTCACCGCGCACATCACCGCCGTGGCGGTGCCCAGCAGCGCCAGCGGTCGCAATGCGCTGCCGAGGCGATCGGCGCAGATGCCGAGCACGATGCGCGCGGCCACGCCGGAGAGCAGCACCACCGACAGCAGCGCGCCGGCCTGCACCAGTCCGAGGCCCAGCTCCTTCACCAGCATCGTCACCGTGAACGAGGTGACGCACAGCTGGCAGAAGGCGTAGAAGTACGCCGACAGTGAAAGCCAGCGCAGCACGGGTTGCCGCCACACCAGACGCAGGCCGGCGAGCGGTTCGCCGATCAGCGCGATGCCCGGAGTGCGGTCATCGTCCCAGGCTGCACGCGCCGGCTGCAGCACGAGCAGCACCGTCAGGCCGATCACCGCGACCACGACGAACGCCCACGCCGGGCCGAGCGCGAGGGTGAGCGACGGCATCATGAACGCGGCCCACACCACGCCCAGCGGCACGCCAGTCTGCTTGATCGAGAAGATCAGGTTGCGGTTGGCGGGGTCGGTGAAACGGTTCAGCGCGTGGCTGGACGCCGGAGTCGCCGGTCCGGTCCCCACGCCCATCACGAACGAGGCCAGCGCGAGCACCCACAGCACGGGCACGGTCGAGCCGAGCGCCCCCAGCGCTGCCAGCGCGAGGCACAGCTGCTGCGTGCGGCAGGCGCCGAAGCGCTGCACCAGACGTCCGCCGAGGATCACCGCCGCCATCGCCCCGGCGTACACGAACGTCACCTGGAAGCCGATCATCGCCGGATCGACGTCGAGCAGATCGCCCATCGCCGGCGCGATGACCACCATCGCGTTGCCGGTCATCACGGTGATCGACTGCACCAGCGTGGTGATGACCAGAACGGTCAGCGGCTGCGTCGTCCAGTGACGCGTACCCTCGGCAGGGATCAACTCAGAGCGCTTCGGCGATCGCCTTGCCGAGATCTGCCGTGCCGGCGGTGCCGCCGATGTCGCGCGTGCGCGGCGCACCGCTGCCGGGCTCCAGCACCTTCTCGATCGCCTTGACGATCGCATCGCCCGCCTGCGGATAGCCGAGGTGGTCGAGCATCATCGCGCCCGACCAGATCGCTCCGATCGGGTTGGCGATGCCCTTGCCGGCGATGTCCGGCGCCGAACCGTGCACCGGCTCGAACAGGGACGGAAACCTGCGATCGGCGTTGATGTTGCCCGAAGGCGCGATGCCGATGGTGCCGGTGCACGCCGGTCCGAGGTCCGACAGGATGTCGCCGAACAGGTTGGAGGCGACGACCACGTCGAACCAGTCCGGGTGCAGCACGAAGTTCGCCGACAGGATGTCGATGTGGTACTTGTCCCACTTCACCTGCGGGTAGTGCTTCGCCATCGCCTCGACCCGCTCGTCCCAGTAGGGCATGGTGATCGAGATGCCGTTGGACTTGGTGGCCGAGGTCAGGTGCTTCTTGGGTCGCCGGTTGGCGAGTTCGAACGCGAACCTGAGGATGCGGTCCGTGCCCACGCGCGTGAACGTCGACTGCTGCATCACGACCTCGCGCTCGGTACCGGGGAACGCGCGGCCGCCGATCGACGAATACTCGCCCTCGGTGTTCTCGCGGATGATCCAGAAGTCGATGTCTCCGGGCTTGCGATCCGCCAGCGGGCTGCGGATGCCGGGCATCAGCCGGCAGGGGCGCAGATTCACGTACTGGTCGAATTCGCGGCGGAACTTGATCAGCGAGTCCCACAGCGAGACGTGATCGGGCACCGTCGCCGGCCAGCCCGAAGCGCCGAAGTAGAGGCAGTCGTGACCGCCAATCCGGTCCTTCCAGTCGGCAGGCATCCACGAACCGTACTTGTCGTACTTGTCGCAGCCCCAGTCGAAGTGATCGAACACGAGCGCGATGCCGAACTTGCGCGCGGCGACTTCGAGCACACGAATGCCCTCGGGCATCACTTCCTTGCCGATGCCGTCGCCGGGGATGACTGCGATGCGATGAGTGGCCATTGGAGCTCCTGGGCTGCGGCGCGGGCAGCGTGCGGCCGGCCGGCCGGCGCCATCGACCGCGCGAGGCGGCACGATGGTAGCACCCGGCTGCAGGCCCCGCCGCGTGCTACATCGTGCGCAGCCAGTCGACGATCGCCTGGCGCATCTGCGGCGATTCGCCCAGCGGGGCGCGCACGTCGAGCCGCAGACCGGGGTACTGCGCGTTGATGCGCGAGACCGTCTTCGGCAGGTCGTTGCGCAGATGACCGCCGGTGGCGAGGAACAGCGGCACCACGCGCGCCTCGCGAACCCCTTCCGCGTACAGACGTGCCGCAGCCTGTTCCAGTGTCGGCTGCATGAATTCGAGATAGGCGAGTTCGACGCGCTGCTGCGGCGCGCTCGCGAGCAGTGCTGCGCGAATCGCTTCGAACGGTTCGGCCCAGCGTGCATCGCGTGCGCCGTGGGCAAACAGGATCAGGGCGGTAACGGGCATCGGGACGGATACGACAGTGGGCCGGAGGCGACCGAACCGGCGATTCGGTGCGACTGCCGCCGGACGGGAGTGGGAATCCGCGCAGCCGGCAAGTGGCGAACCGGTTCGGTGCGCAGCGAAGCTGCAGACCGTGCAGCGGTGTGGGGTGGCGAGGCGATGAAACGATGCAGCGATGACGGCGGCGCATCGGTGACGCCGTCGCCGCGAAACGGTGCAGGCAGCCGAGGCAGAACCGTCCGGGGGTGTGGCGATCGAGCGATGCCGAGGATGCACGGTACAGTGCTGCGCCAGCACATCGACAGCCGGACGGCTGCGCCCGATCTGTCGAATATATACTTCGCCCATGGACAGAGGGTTCGGCGCGGTGTTCGGCACGGTGGTGCGGCGGTTCCTGCGCCGGGGGCTGCTCGCCTGTGCGCTGGTGCTCGGCGCAGCCACCCAGCTGCTGTTGCCGATGAGCGCTGCCGCGATGGCAGCGGCTCACGCGCGTGCGGCCGCCGGCATCTGCTCTGCTGCGGCCAGCGGCAACACCGGGGCGCCGCTGCCCGCTGCGTCAGCCGAACACTGTGCAGTCTGTGCACTGGCCGGCGGCGCGGCGTTGCCCCCCGCGCCGTCTCCCGCGCTGCAGTATCCAGCCGAGGCTGCCGCCGCAGTCGGCGCATGGCGCTCGGCCGCCTCGCCGGTGCCGCCCCACCTGCGTCCAGCGAGTCACGCACCGCCGTTCTCGCGCTGAAACCCGCCCCGGCGTTCGGCCGCGGCGGTGCCAGACCCGCATGCCCCGCCGCACGGCATCAGCTGTCGTGCGCTCGATCGCAGCGCTGCACGCCGCCTGCGTCGATCCGCCGCTTCCGCGCGGCTGCCGTCCGTCCACGAGGTCAGAAAAATGCCTGAAACAACCGTTCGTTCGTCGTCTTCGACGTCTTCGCCGCGTTCATCGCAACTGCTGCGCGCACCGCGGTCGCTCGCGGGCTGGCCGCGCGTCGCCGCGGCCGTGCTCGCACTGTGTGCCGCCAGCGCTGCGCTGGCGCAGGTGACCGTCACCGAGCCGTGGGTGCGCGGCACGGTCGGGGGGATGAAGGCCACCGGGGCGTTCATGCAGATCAGCGCGAAGGCCGACACGCGGCTGGTCGGGGCCGCCTCCCCGGTGGCGAAGGTGGTGGAGATTCACGAGATGGCGATGGTCGACAACGTGATGCGCATGCGCGCGGTTGCCGCTCTGCCGGTGGCCGCGGGCAAGCCGGTGGAACTGCGCCCCGGCGGTTATCACGTGATGCTGATCGACATCGTCAGGCCGCTCGAGGCTGGCACGACGGTGCCGATCACGCTCACCTTCGAGGGCAGCAATGGCAGGCGCGAGACGGTCGAGGTCAAGGCCGAGGTGCGCCCGCTGGCTGCCGGAGCGCCAAGGGGCCATGGCAGCGCGGGACACTCGAAATAGCGCGATCGACGACGCAGCCAGGCGAACGGGAGGACGACGATGAGCCGCAACACGATGGATTGCAGGGCGCGCGCGGCATCGCACGCGGTGCGTGCCCGGCGCGCCGTCCT
>CANGUQ010000399.1 GCA_947456915.1 Betaproteobacteria bacterium | reverse complement strand
TTCGCCCTCGATCAGCTCGCACGGTGCAGGTGCAGGCGGCATGAACACGCGCACGCGCTCGCTGCGCGCGCCGCCGGCCCCCGACTGCGCCGCGTCCAGGCCGAGCTCGCTCGCGCTGCGCGCCGTCACCGGCTTGCGCGCCGCACGCATCGTCTCGCGCAGGTTGGGCACGCGTGCAGCGCCGATCTCGTTGGACACGCTCACCACTGCCGGCAGACGCACCTCGACGGTCTCGGTGCCCTCGTCCACGACACGCACGACCCGCGCCGTGCGGGCGTCCGTGCCGGTCAGCTCGATCGCGCTGGCGAAACTGACCAGCGGCGTCGCCAGCAGATCGGCAATCGCTGCACCGACGACACCGGCATCGTCATCGGCCGCCTGGCGTCCGGTGAGCACCAGATCGACCGCCCCGAGTGCGGCGATCGCCCGCGACAGCGCGAGCGCAGTCGAGTACGCGTCGCCGCCGTCGAACGCCGGGTCGGCCAGCAGCAGCGCATCGTCAGCGCCCATGGCCAGCGCGTGCTTGAGCGTCGCACGGGCGGCCTCCGGGCCCAGCGTGAGCGCTGTGATGCGCGTGCCCGGGTGGGCGTCGCGAACGCGCAACGCAGCCTCCATCGCCTGTTCGTCGAACGGACTGATCACCCAGGGCAGGCCGGCAGCGGGAACCACGCGCAGTCCCGCCGCGTCGATACTGAACATGCTGAACGCGGCTTCGGGGCTCGGCACGTGCTTGACACAGACCGCTACGTGCATGGCAGGTTCGCCGCCATCAGACGATGGTCACGTCGGTCGGAACGATGCCGTCGAAGTGCTTGCGCTGGTAGTTCCACGGAATCTGCGGCTGTACCCGACCCTGCTCGTCGGTGGCGCGCGCCATTACCTGGTACCGGCCCGGCGTGTCGACTTCCCACAGCCACGACCAGCGCACCCACAGCCAGCGATCGCGCGGCTCCTCGAGATGGGCGTCCTGCCAGCTGCGACCGCCGTCCACGCTGACCTCCACGCGCGTGATCATGCCCTCGCCGCTCCACGCGAGCCCGCGCACCTTGTGCGCACCGCGCTCCAGCGGCGAGTCCTCGTCCAGCGGGTCGATGATGATGCAGCGCACGCCCATCGCCATGATCGGCGACTTGTCCGGATCTTCCGGCGAGTCGCCGTAGACGAAGTAGTGATGCTGGTAGTAGCACTGCGGTACGCGCTCCATCACCTCGATACGCTGCAGCCACTTCACCCACCAGTTGCCCGACCAGCCCGGAACCACGGCGCGCACCGGGGCGCCGTGCAGGTGGGTCAGGTACTCGCCGTTCATCGACCATGCGAGCAGCGTGTCGGGATGCATCGCCTTGGCGATCGGCAGGCCCTTCTCGTAGTTGATCACGCCGGGATCGACCAGCGGCACGTCGGAACGACCGATCGACCGGTACTGCACCGACAGATCGGGCTGTCCGCGGTCGAACCCCTCGAGCCGCACCGCGCGCGCCTGCGGGCCGAGCCCCGCCTTCTTCAGCACTTCGGCGAGTGGCACGCCGGTGAACTCCCCCGCGCTCATCGCGCAGGTGGTCGTCGACTCGTTGCTGATCTGCTCGGTCCCCACCACTTCCTTGTTGACCCGCTGCGCCGCGCGCTGCTGCATGTCCTGCTGATTGATGCGCGAGGGCTTCTTCGAGCCGCGGCGCTGCCAGTCGAAGAAGCCGGCGTCGTTGCCGGCGCACTCGGTGACCGCGCGCACGCTGCGCCCGGGAAGCTTCATCAGGTCGCGCAGCGACAGTTCGATCGGCCGCGCGGTGCACCCGTCGATGGTGAGCAGCCAGTCATCGGGATGGATCGGGTCGGGCACGTCGAGCTGGTTCACCACGTAGTAGGCGTCGGTGGGCGTGATCAGCCCTTCGAGCTCGGTGATCGGCGCCCGGCCGTTGATCACCCGTCCTTCGGCGTCCTTGCCCGCGTTGATCACCGGCCGCTTGCGGTCCGGCCATCCCATCACCCAGTCGCCTTCGATCTCTCGTTTCGGCATCGTCCGTTCTCCTCCGATGGTGTCGTCGCGGCAGCGCGCGAGGCTGTTCAGGGCCGCACGCCGGCGCGCAGTCTCGGGCCGAGGTCCGTGCGCAGACGGCCCTGCAGCGCGTCGACGAACCGGCAAAGATAAGGCCGCGTCTCGCGCGGGTCGATCAGGTCCTCGATCGCGAACGCCTCGGCCGTGCGAAACGGCGACGCGAGCCGATGCAGTTCGGCCTCGATCTCGCGCTCGCGCTGCGCCGGATCGTCGGCCGCCTCGATCTCGCGCTTGTACGCCGCGCGCACGCCGCCTTCGACCGGCAGCGAGCCCCACTGCGCCGAGGGCCACGCGATCTTGAAATTGAGTCCGGCACGGTCGATGAAGCCGCCGCCGGCCACCCCGTAGCACTTGCGGATCAGGAGGGAGAACACCGGCACCGTGGTCTGCAGGCCGATGTAGCGGGCACGCACGCCCTCGCGCAGGATCGCCTCGGACTCGGACTGCACGCCGACCATCAGCCCCGGAATGTCGGCGAAGAACAGCAGCGGCAGATGGAAGGTGTCGCACAACTCGACGAAGTGGCCCTGCTTGCGCGCTGCCCGCGCATCCATGATGCCCCCCACCATCGGGTTGCTCGCGACGATGCCCACCGGCTTTCCGTTCAGCCGCGCCAGCGCCGTGATGATCGAGCGCCCGAAACCGGGCTGCAGCTCGAACAGCGACTCGCGATCGACGACCATCGCCAGCAGCCTGCGCATGTCGTAGGCCTGGCGCGGCGAGCGCGGCACGATGCTCGCGAGGGCCTCCTCGCAGCGATCGACCGGGTCTGCGCAGGCCACCACCGGCGGCATCTCCCACACGTTCTGCGGCAGATACGACAGGAAGCGGCGGATCTGCCGGAAGCAGTCCGCCTCGTCCTCGGCGGCGTTGTCGATCGTGCCGGCCGTATCCACCGCGATGCGCGTGCCGCCGAGTTCTTCCTTCGTCACCGGCGAGCCGAACGCCCGCTCGACCACCGGCGGCCCGGCGGCGAAGATCTGCGCCGTGCCCTTCACCATCACCGACCAGTGCGACAGCACGGCGCGCATCGACGGTCCGCCGGCGGTAGTCCCCATCACCGCCGACACCACCGGCACCTCGCCCAGGAGCTCCACCGAGCGCTCGAATCCGTCCTGGCCGTAGCCGGGCACCACGGTATAGCCCTTGCGCCGCGCCGTGTTGACGCTGCCTCCGGTACCGTCGACGAGATTGATCAGCGGAATGCGATAGGCGTGCGCGAGATCCTCGATGAAGCCGCCCTGCCCGCCCTTGCGTCGATCGGCGCCGAAGCCGGTACCGGCACGGATCGTGTAGTCCTCGCCGCCGATCGCCACCGGCCGGCCGTCGAGCTGGCCGAGCCCCATCACGTAGGGTGCGGGCTCGAAGTCGGTCAGCGCCCCCTGCTCGTCGTAGCGCGCGCGTCCCGCGAGCTTGCCGACCTCCTGGAACGAGCCCGCGTCGAGCAGCGCGGCGATGCGCTCGCGCACGGTGAGCTTGCCCGCAGCGTGGTGACGCGCCACCGCCTCGGGCCCGCCGCAGGCCTCGGCGAGTCGCCTGCGCCGGTGCAGTTCCTCGATCTCGGGTGCCCAGCTCACCGCGGATCAGCCATCGATGACCGCGACCACCTGCCCCTCGGCCACCGGTTCGGTCTCCTTGACCAGGATCTCCAGCACCGTGCCGTCATCCTCGGTGATCACCGGGATCTCCATCTTCATCGACTCGATCACCATCAGCGTGTCGCCCGCGGCCACCTGATCGCCGGGCTTGCAGCGCAACTGCCAGAGCGTCCCGGTGATGTCGGACCTGATCTCGATTCGTGCCATCAGTCACTCCCTGTTGCTGCGCCGTTGCGCCCGCGACCGGCCGCACCCGATCCGGGTGGGCACGGCAACCGCGGGTCGGCAACGATGCCGCGCGTCGATCGCCGGATGATACCGCGCCGCGCCCGCCCGCCCGCACCGCGGCACACGCCGGCGCAGCGCATCGGCATGCGCGCGCTACTCCCGGATCCCGAGTTCCCGCACCAGCCTGCCCCAGCGCTCGGCACCTTCGCGCATCGAGCGCGCGGCCTCCTCCGGCGAGCCCCCCGCCGGCTCGATCCCTTCGGCCGCGAGCGCCTTGCGCATCTCGCTCGATGCCAGCGCGCGATTGATCTCGGCGTTGAGCCGCAGCACGATCGGCCGTGGCGTGCCGGCAGGCGCGAGGATCGCGAACCAGCTTCCCGCCGTGTAGCCGGGAAGGCCCGCCTCGATCATCGTCGGCACATCAGGCGCGGCCG
>CANGUQ010000398.1 GCA_947456915.1 Betaproteobacteria bacterium | reverse complement strand
CGACGCGAGCGTACGCGAGCACGCCGCCCGTCGCTGCTTCGCACGGCGCCGTTGCGACGCGGCCTGTGCGCTCAGACGACGGCGAACTCGCGCAGCACGTCCGGATCCGGGTCGGCGCCCAGCCCCGGTTGCTGCGGCAGCGCGATCATGCCATCGCGCACCGCGATTGCCTCGGCGAAGGGACTCGCATCGAGGCGGCAGTACCCGTACTCGATCGGCGCGTCGTCGAGCAACGCCCCGGTCAGGTGCAGCGTCGCCAGCAATCCCGGCCCGAAGTAGGGCGAATGCGCGACCACGCGCACGCCGTGGCGGCGCGCGAGCGCGACCACTTCGGCAAACGCCGCGATGCCGCCGATCTTGGTCACGCTCGGCTGCGCGATGTCGACCGCACCCGCCTCGAACATGCGCTCGAAATCGGCAGGACTCATCGCATTCTCGCCCGCCGACACCTTGATGCCGCCCTCGCGCCGCACGCGCGCGAGCGCCGGATAGTCCTCGGGCGGCCACACTGGCTCCTCGAACCACGCGAGGTCGAACGGCCGCACCGCGCGCGCGATCGCGAGCGCCTCGCTCGCGCGCCACGGGCAGTTGCAGTCCATCATCAGTTCGACATCGGCGCCGACCGCGGCGCGCGCGGCAGCGACGTTCTCGACGGTGATCTCGTGCAGCTTGATGCTGCGGTAACCCTCGGCACAGGCGCGCGCCGCGTTCTTCGCCACCAGCACCGGGTCGCCATAGCGGATCAGGCTCGCGTAGGTCGGCAGCAGATCCGGCGCCGCGGACGTCTTCCCGGCGCCGTCGTGCGCGCCCGGCACGGCCTGCGCGGTGCCGCTCGCCGCCTCGATCCGATCGCTTCGATGCGCCGCCGCGGCACCGCCTCCGATCGCGTGCGCCGGCGACGTGCCGGCATCCGCCCCCTGCACTGCGTGCGCGCCGGCGGCGAGCAGTCTCCACAGCGGCTGTCCGGCACGCTTGCCGGCGATGTCCCACAACGCGATGTCCAGCCCCGACAACGCGAACATCACCGGCCCGGTGCGCCCGAGCAGGTGCAGCTTGCGGGCGAGTTCCTCGCGCAGCCCGCCGATGTCGCGCTCGTCGCGCCCTGCGACGAGCGGCGCCACCAGTGTATGCAGCGCGGTGCGCGTGGCCGGCCACACCGCGAACCCGAACGCCTCGCCCCAGCCGACCAGACCGTCATCGGTCTGCACGCGCACCAGCAGCATCTCCTGCTGCCGCGGCTTGCCGGCGAACGACGGCTTCGGCCCGCCCATGTCGAAGGGCATGCTTATCGCCACGCTGTCTACGCTGCGTATGGTCATGGCAGATCCCGGAAAGGTGGACATGGTACCGCGGGCGCAGTCCATGGCATCCCCCGCGGCACGCTCGAGTGCTCGCCCGGCGCCGGCACGCAGTCGCAGAGTGCCGCCGTGCCCGGAGCGCAACGGCCCGCGAGATCGGCGTGCCGTTCACGAGAGGGCCCGCCTGCCGGCGCTGCGACCCGGCAGTTCCGGTCGGGGCACGCACGGTGCCGGATTCGCGTTGTGGGGTCGTGCGCAGCGGCAGTGCCGGCATGCGCGGCGAGTCCCGGGCGCGGGCGATGGGCAGCGACAGGGACGTGCCCGGCGGCATCGACCAGGGCCGCCCGGTTGCCGCCGTGTCGACGGTGCGAGCGGTGCAGCCGCTGCCGTGCGCGACACCCTGAATGTCGTTCCCCGCTGGTCGAGGGTGCGCGCGACCGCGATCCTGCCGCGGGATCGAACATCGCCTGCCAGGCTCCGGCCCTGCGCGGATGACGAGGGCAGGAAGACGGCTGGACTGGACACCCTGACCTCGCGTCGCGTACCTTCCGTGATCGTTGGCAGTTGCCGTCAACGCTGCTGCGCCCTTCATCGCACCGGGATCCGTCCACATGCTCCGCACAGCGCGCGCCCTGACCGCCGTGTCCCTGCTGTCGCTGCTGCACGTCGGGCTCGCTCACTCGGCTGCGTCGGCCGACCGGGACGCGCTGCGCAAGCAGGCTGTACAGGCGCTGGCGGAACTGACCAGGGCCGTGCCGGCGGCCCGCCGCCTGGCGGCATCGGCGCACGCGGTGCTGGTGTTCCCGCGCGTGACCCAGGCGGGTCTGGTCGTCGGTGGACAGTACGGCGAAGGCGTCCTGCTGCGTAAAGGGCGCGTACTGGGCTTCTACAACATCGTTGGCGCGTCGTACGGTCTGCAGGCGGGAGCGCAGCGCTACGGTCAGGCCCTGTTCTTCATGAACGCGGAGGCACTCGCCTATCTCGACCGCTCCGACGGATTCGAACTGGGCATGGGGCCGAGCCTCGTCGTCGTCGACGAAGTCAAGGCGAGGACGATGACCACCACCACGCTGAACGACGACATCTACGGGTTCGCCTTCGGCCAGCGCGGGATGATGCTGTCGATGGCGTTGCGCGGAAACAAGATCAACAGGCTCGCGGCAGAGGAGTGAGCCTGCCGTGAGTGCCTGACGAGTCCCGGTGGTCGCACGGCACCACTGCGGACATCGGAAGCTTGCGCTGTACGGGGTGCTGCGGAACAGGAGAACGGGAACATGCAGAACCTTCGTGCTGCAGGCATGGCGGTGCTGCTGGCCTCGCGCGTGGCACTCTCCGGCTGCGGCGGCTCCGGGGCGCGGACCAGCACCGAGATCACGAATACCACCGTGAGCGGGGGTCAGGCGCTCATCGATCTGAAAAGGGCGCTCGACGCGGGGGCCATCACCCAGCGCGAGTACGAGCGCGAGCGGGCGCGCATCCTCGAGGAATGACCGTCATGCTCCACACACCGCTGGTCCGCGGGGGAGTCTGGCCACCGGCGCGCGCGCCCTGTGCATCCGTGCACTCGGCGTGTCGCTGCTGTCGATCGCCGGTTGCGCAGCGAACGAACAGAACTCGGTCTTCGTCCGGCTGGTCACGCCGGCACAGGAGCGGACCGATCTGCTGCGCGCAAGGCACATGGGCGCGATCACCAGCGAAGAGTACGAGCGCCTGGTAGCCCGGTTGCCGCGTCAGGCTGTACCGCGGCGTCGGTCGCGTGATGCGCTCGTCGGGCGGTTGCCGCTGTCGGGCCATCGCCAGCCACCGCGTATTCATCGGGACAGCACGAGCGCCGCCCCGCCGGTGCGGCCGTCTCCGTCGCCGGCAACGCCGCGGGGCTGCGGGCCGCTTGCCGGTGCCACCGGAGCGGTCGGCGGCACACCGGCCGCGATTCCGGATCGGCTGGCTGCGGACACGCAGCGCGTCGTACACGATCGCGAAACGGCCGAGCAGCTGAAGGACCCGGGTATCGATCTCGTGCAGCCCTGGCCTTGCGGTGCGCGTCAGGAGGCGCCGCCACGCCGCGGGCCGTTCTCCGCGACCGGTTCGCCTCGGGCCCGCGCTACGCCGCAGGCGCAGCGAAGGGCGACCGCAGCGCTCGCCGGACGTGCGCGTCCTGCTGGCGCGCACGATCCGGACTCATCCCCCTTCCGGCTTCGCCCCCGACTCCTTCACCACCTTCGCCCACTTCGCGAGTTCGACGCGAATCCACGCCGCGAACTGCTCGGGGGTATTGCCGGCGATGTCGAAGCCCAGATCGAGCAGCTTGTCCTGCACTTCACGTGTCCTGAGCGCGCGCACCACGGCGGCATTGACGCGCTCGACGTAGTCGCGCGGCGTGCGCGCCGGGGCGAGCAGGCCGTTGATCGTCGCTGCGTCGACCGCCGGAAATCCCGCCTCGACGAACGTCGGGACGTCGGGCAGACCGGCGAAGCGCTTTGCCGAGGTGATGCCCAGGGCGCGCAGCTTGCCGGTCAGCACGTGCTGCCGCCCCGCGCCGGGCGTGGTGAACACCATCGAGATCTGTCCCCCGAGCACGTCGCCGATCGACTGCCCGGCGCCCTTGTAGGCGATGTGCTGCAGATCGATGCCGGCGGTGGCGCGCAGCTGTTCGCCGGCCAGATGCACGGCGCTGCCGTTGCCGGCCGAACCGAAGGTGAGCTTGCCCGGACGGGTGCGCGCGAGCGCGACCAGTTCCTTCACGCTGGTGGCCGGCACTGCGGGGTGCACCAGCAGCAGCAGCGGCGAGGTCGCGACCAGCACGATCGGGCTGAAATCCCTCGGGGTGTCGTAGGGCAGCTTGCCCAGCAGCGTCGGGTTGATCAGAAACGCCGCGTCGATCATGCCGATCGTGTGACCGTCGGGCGCGGCCTGCGCGACGAGCTGCGTGCCCAGCGTGCTGCTCGCGCCGGGACGGTTGTCGACCAGCACCGGCTGGCCGAACTCCTCGCCGATGAATGGCGCGACGATGCGCGACAGCGT
>CANGUQ010000397.1 GCA_947456915.1 Betaproteobacteria bacterium | reverse complement strand
CCGGACACGCGCGCGCGCTCAGTCGATCGCCCGGCGCACGCAGATGATTTCGCATTCGGCAGTGAGCTGACCATCGACGCTCGCCATCCCCTTGAACTTGTAGACATCGCGCATCCGGCGCGTCAGCGCCACATCGAGCAGCAACTGGTCGCCGGCCATCACCGGACGCTTGAAGCGTGCCGAATCGATGCCCGCGAGGTAGTAGACCGACCCGTCGTCGGGACGTTCGTTGACCGTGCGAAACGACAGGATCGCAGCGGCCTGCGCCAGCGACTCGACGATCAGCACGCCGGGCATCACCGGGTGATGCGGAAAGTGGCCGGGAAAGAACGGCTCGTTGATCGAGACATTCTTCAGCGCCCGGATGCGCACGCCCGGCTCGCACTCGAGCACCCGATCCACCAGCAGGAACGGAAACCGGTGCGGCAGGTACTGCAGGATCGCGTGGATGTCCATCTGTTCCATCAGTTCGTTCCCTTTGCCGGACCCGGCGGCAGCGGCTCGTCGCCAGCGCCGGCCGCCCGCTCCACGGCAGCCAGGCGCGCTTCGAGTTCGTTGATGCGATCGGCCATGCGCGCAAGATGCCGCACATGGGCCGCATTGTGCAGCCAGCGCTCGTGCGGCTGCGCCGGCATGTACCCGGTGAGTTTGCCGGGTTCCGCGATCGAGCGCGTGACCAGCGTGAACGGAGAGACCTCGACGCCGTCGGCGATCTGCAGGTGACCCAGGATGCCGGCAGCCCCGCCGATGCGGCAGCCGGCTCCGATGCGGGCGCTGCCCGCGATGCCGACGCAGCCGGCGATCACCGTGTGAGCGCCGATCTGCACGCTGTGCCCGACCTGGATCAGGTTGTCGAGCTTGACGCCGTCGCCGATCACCGTGTCGTCCGGGGTTCCGCGGTCGATCGTCGTGTTCGCCCCGATCTCCACGTCATCGCCGATCAGCACTCGCCCGAGATGCGGGATCTTCACCCATGCGCCGCGGTCAGGCGCGAAGCCGAAACCATCCGCGCCGATGACTGCTCCGGCATGCACGAGTGCCCGTGCACCGATGCAGCAGCCCGCGTAGACGGTGACACCGGCCACCAGTACGCTGTCCTCCCCCAGCTGCGCGCCCGCGAACAGCCGGCAGTGCGGCCCGACCGACGCTCGCGCTGCGACGCGTGCGCCGGCGGCGACGAAAGCGCCCGGCCCGACGTGGGCCGAGGGATCGATCTGCGCCCCGGGTTCGACACAGGCCGATGCGGCGACACCCGGCTCCACCGGGGGGGCCGGGTGCAGCAGCTGGGCAGCGCGTGCGTACCAGGCGTACGGGTTGGCGACCACCACGCGCGGCAGCGCAGTCGCATCGCGGTCGCCTCCGCCGACGATCACCGCGGAGGCACGAGTGGCCGCGAGGTGGGTCCGGTAGCGCGCGTGCGCGAGAAACGTGAGTGCGCCGGGCTGCGCCCGCTCCAGCGAGCCGATACCGCTGAGCAGCGGGTCGTCGGCACCGACCCGTTCGCCACCGAGACGCCCGACCAGTTCGGACAACCGGATTCCCGCGGACTGCCGCGGCGGCTGGGAAACGGCCATCGCGGGCGTGTCGCTAGGGTGTCGCGCGCAGCCGCAAGCTCACTTGTCCGCCGCTGCCAGAGCCTTGAGGACCTTTTCGGTGATGTCGATCCGCTTGCTGCGGTAGACCGCCTCCTGGAACACGAGATCGAGCTTCTCGTTCTCCGCGATCTTGGCAATCACCGAGTTGACGCGCTCGAGCACGCTCGCCATCTCCTCGTTGCGGCGGATGTTGAAGTCCTCGCGGAACTCGCGCTGCAGCCGCTGGAACTGCTGCGTGAGACGCGCGAGTTCCTGCTCGCGCTTGTTGCGCTCGGACTCCGACAGCGTCAGCCCTTCCTTCTCGAGCGCGGTCTGCAACGCCTTCGCCCGCTCGGCGATGCGCTGCAGTTCCTGATCGCGCGGGGCGAAGTCCTTCTCGAGCCGCTTCTGTGCCCGCACCGCCGGCGCGCCTTCGCGCAGGATGCGCTCGGTGTCGACGAACCCGATCCTGATGTCCGAGGCCTGAGCCCAGACAGCCGGGCTTGCGCCGAACACCAGCAGCAGACCCAATGCCAGACAGACCCTTCGCACCATTCTCGCTCCCACGTTCGCTCCAGACTCAAGCGGCGACGCCGGCTGGCGACGCACCCATCACCCGAGGCCGGATCATATCATCCGGTCAGAATGTGGAGCCGAAGGTGAACTGGAAGCGCTGCACCCGATCGTCCGGCTTCTTGTTCAGCGGGTGCGCAGCACTCATCTTCAACGGACCGAACGGCGACACCCACGTCAGGGCCATGCCCGCCGAATACCGGGCATTGGCGAAGGTATACGAGGTGTCGGCGAAGCCCCCGTCGACGAATCCGCTCAGCCGTACGGAGCGATCGTTGCGCAACCCGGGAAACGGCACCATCGCCTCGATGCTGCCAACCATCTTGCGCGGGCCGCCGAGGAACGTGCCGTCGGTGTCGCGCGGTCCGATCGTGCCGGTGGAGTAGCCGCGCACCGAGTTGATGCCGCCGACGTAGTAGTTGCGATAGAACGGCAACGGCTTGCCGCCGAATCCCGTCCCGTACCCGATGTCGCCGGTGAACTGCAGCACCAGATCGCGACTCACAGGCAGGAAGTACTGGCCGACGTAGTTGAGGCGCAGGTACTCGAGGTCGCTGCCCGGCAAGGTCACCTCGGCGAATGCCCGCTGCAGGCTGCCGCGCGTGGTGTAGATGCGGCTGTCGCGACGATCCACGGCCACGCCGACCGTACCGAAGATGGCGACGTTCGTGCTGCCGAAGGTGTTGACGAAGTCGAGATAGCGCTTCGGACTGGTCGTGGTCGTGTTGATCGACGTCT
This sequence comes from Betaproteobacteria bacterium, assembly GCA_947456915.1. Lineage (GTDB taxonomy): Bacteria > Pseudomonadota > Gammaproteobacteria > Burkholderiales > CAIKXV01 > CAIKXV01. The sequence continues at coordinate 1,441 of CANGUQ010000397.1, read as the reverse complement.
GCTCGCCGGTCAGGCCGAAGTTGATCGTGACGTCGTCGGTGATCGGCAGGCCGAGCCGGATGCCGGCGCCGGTGGTCGTCGTCGTGTAGTCCCCCAGCCCGAGCACTGACGGATCATAGGTGCGGCGGTACAGATCGAAACCCGCCGCCAGCCCGTCGCGCGTGAAGTAGGGGTTGGTGAACGAGATGGCCGCGGTGCGGTTGATGCGACCGCTGTTGATCGTCGCGCCCAGCGCGTTGCCGCTGCCGAAGATGTTGTTCTGCGTGATCGAGCCCTGCAGGATCAGCCCGTCGCCGCTGGCGATGCCGGCGCCGAACAGCAGGTTCCCGGTCGGGCGCTCGACCACCGTGACGTTGACGTCGACCTGGTCGGTCGAACCGGCAACGGCGGGGGTCTCGACGTTCACCTCGGAGAAGAACCCCAGACGATCGATCCGTCGGCGGGAGCGCTGGATCGCCTCGGCGTTGTACCAGCCGCCCTCGAACTGGCGCATCTCGCGGCGGACCACCTCGTCGCGCGTGCGCGAGTTGCCGGCGACGTTGACGCGGCGTACGTAGGCCCGGCGGCCGGGATCGACAAAGAAGGTGAAGACCGCGGTGCGCTTTTCCTTGTCGAGTTCCGGGACCGCGTTGACGTTGGCGAACGCGTAACCCTCGTCGCCGAGCCGGTCGGTGATCGCCTTGGTCGACTCGGTGATGCGTTCACGCGAAAACGTCTCGCCGGCGCGCACCCGCAGCAGACGCCGCAATTCGGCCTCGGGCAGCAGCAGTTCGCCTGCGAAGCGCACCTCCGACACCGTGTAGCGCGGCCCCTCGGAGACGTTGACCGTGATGTAGATGTCGCGCCGGTCGGGCGTGATCTGCACCTGCGTGGACTCGATCGCGAATTCCAGATATCCGCGGTTCTGGTAGAACGAACGCACCGTGTCGAGATCGGCGCCCAGCCGCTCGCGCGAATACTGGTCGTGCTTGCTGTACCACGTGAGCCATCCCGGCGTACGCTGCACCATCAGCCTGAGCAGTTCGCGCTCGGAGAACACCTTGTTGCCCACGAAGTTGATGCCGCGGATGCGCGCGGCGTCCCCTTCGGTGATCTGGAACGAGATGCCGACGCGATTGCGCTCCAGCGGAGTGACCGTGGTCTGCACCTGCGCGCCGTAGCGCCCGCGGTTCACGTACTGGCGCTTGATCTCCTGCTCGGCGCGCTCGAGCTGCGCCTTGTCGAAGATACGACCCTCGGCGAGCCCGACCGTGCGCAGCGCCCCGCGCAGCTGATCCGCGCTGAACTCGCGCGCCCCCGAGATGTCCACCTGCGCGATCGCCGGCCGCTCCTGCACGGTGACGATCAGCACGTTGCCGTCAACCTCGAGTCGCACGTCGGTGAAGAAGCCGGTGGCGTACAGCGCGCGGATCGCCTGCGCGGCAAGCTCGTCGGTCATCGT
>CANGUQ010000396.1 GCA_947456915.1 Betaproteobacteria bacterium | reverse complement strand
GTCCGCCGCCGGCGCGCGAGCGCCGCTCTGCGCGCTGGGCTCGGCTCGCTGCCGCGGGCGTGCTGCTCGGCGCCAGCGGCGCGGTGTGCGCACAGGTCATCTTCAAGTCCGTCGATTCGATGGGCCGGGTCATCTACAGCGAGGAGCCGGTTGCTGGCGCAGTCTCGGTGGAGCGGATCGACGTCTCGCCAAAGGTGAGCGTGGACCGTCCGGCACCCGGCACCGGCGCCAGCCCGGCCGATGCGAGACGAGCCGAGACGCAGCGCCAGAGCGAGGAACTGCGCGTGCGCCAGGCGGCGCGCGAAGCCCAGCGGCAGAAGGCGCTCGACGCGGTGAGCGCCGCCGAGCGCGATCTCGCCGCCGCGCAGAAGGCGCTGCAGGAGGGGCAGGAGCCCAGCCAGGCTGGAGATCGCCAGGGCATCGCCGGAGTGCGCAGTCGTCCGACCGAGCAGTATCTGGACCGCGTGCGCCGGCTGGAAGCCGAGGTCGAGGCGGCAAAGAAACGGCTCGCGGACGCGCTGCAGCGCCTGCGCGATACGCAGTAGACGCCGGCCTGCGCCCGGGTGGCGGGGACGCCGGGGCACCGCCACGGGCGAACCCGCGCCGACCCGCGCTGCCGCGCGCAGGCCCGGTCAGGCCCTGCGCGACAACCAGCCGCCGAGCAGCAGGAAGCTCGCCGCGAGCATGAACACCGGCGCGACGCCCAGCACGCTGCCCAGAGCGCCCGCGCCCATCGGCACCGCGACGTGAGCGAGATTGTTGATCGCCAGACGCAGCCCGGTGACTTCGCCGCCGCGGCCCTCGGGCGAGCGGTTGAACGCCATCGTCAGCGTGAGCGGTTGTCCGCAGCCGAGCACTGCTCCGAGCAGCGCCGCGAACAGCAGCAGCAGCGCATAGTTCTGGATGAACGGGAAGACGATGAAGAACGAGGCGCCGAGCACCATCGCGGTCAGCAGCACCGGACGGATGCGAAAGCGCGCGGTCAGCCGGCCGAGCACCATCCGCATCAGGAAGCCGCCGATCGCAAATGCGCCGAGGACCTTGCCGATCTCCGCCGGCGACAGGCCGATGTTGTAGCCGTAGATCGGCACGTAGAAGCTGAACAGATCCCAGCCGGTGACGATGAGCGCGCTGGCGATCACGATCTTGCGCAGTTCGGCGTTGGCAAGCAGGTCGAACGAACCGCCGCCTGCGCCCGCGCCCGCCGCGCTGCCGGGCGCCGACAGCGAGCGCGCCATCAGCAGCACGCCCATCGGCAGCAGGATCGACACGGCGAGCACTGCGGAGGCCACCGCGTGGTTGAACCACTCGATCAGGTACCCGGTGCTGACCGGGCCGAGCAGGTTCGACGCCGAGTAGCCGAGCGAGAGCGTGGCGAAATTGCGCGTGCGCTCGGACTTCGGCCCGTACTGCCCCGCCAGGCTCTGCGTCGCGACGTTGTAGAACACGAACCCGAGGCCGATCAGGAACGCCGAGACGAACAGTGCCGGTACCGACTGGACGATCGCGGGCACGGCCAGCCCGAGCGCGATCGCCACCCCGCCCCAGATCATCGGCGGCCGGGTGCCGTAGCGGTCGGCGACGCGGCCGGCGTACAGGGCGAGCAGCAGCGGCAGCACCGAATAGGAGGCGATCAGCAGGCCGATCGTGACCTTGCCCGCGCCCAGATCGAGCGCGAGCAGTGTGGCCAGCACCCGGCTGCCCATCTGGCTGGCCTGGACGATCATCGTCACGAACGCGAGCAGATACATGAGTTCTCCCGCGCCCGCGCGGCGCACCCCCGAAGGTTGATCGGCGCCTATTGTCGCAGCTTGCGCCGCCGCCCGGTCATGCGGGCGTGACTGACTGCCCGCTCAGTCGGCCGCCTTCACGTTGTACTGGCGCACCGCCTTCGCCCAGCGCGCGACCTCGGCGCGCAGATACTTGCCGAACTCGTCCGGCGACATCGGCGTCGGATCGAAGCCGCGATCGCGCAGCGTCTGCGCAGCCGGCCCCCCCGACAGCACCTTGTTCACCGCGGCGTTGATCCTGTTCACGATCGGCCGCGGTGTCCCCGCCGGTGCCATCAGGCCGTACCAGCCGCGGATCTCGAAACCCTTGAACCCGAGTTCGTTCAGGGTGGGTACGTCAGGCACTTCGGCCGAGCGCTTCAGCGTGGTCACCCCCAGCGGGCGCACCTTGCCGGCCTTGATCTGCGGCAGCGCGGCGGTCGGGCCGGAGAAGATCACCTGCACCTCGTTGCCGAGCAGCGCGGCCATCGCCGGGCCCGAGCCGCGGTAGGGAATGTGGGTGAGCTGGATCTTCGCGGTCGAATAGAACACTTCCTGCGCCACGTGTGCCGTCGCATTGCCGGAGCCGAAGTTGAACTTGCCCGGGTTGGCCTGCACGAGCTTCACGAACTCGGCGAGGTTGTTCGCGGGGACGGACGGGTGAATGCTCATCAGGTAAGGCTGCTCGACCAGCATGCCCACCGGCACGAAGTCCTTCATCGCATCGAACGGCAGCTTGTCGTTCATCGCCGGGGCCACCGCGGTCGCGCCGATCTCGGCGATCACCAGCGTGTAGCCGTCGTTGCCCGACTTCGCCCCGATCTGGGTGCCGACGATGCCCTGCGCGCCACCGCGGTTGTCGATGATGATCTGCGTGCCCAGGGCCTCGCCCAGTGGCGGCGCGATCACGCGGGTGACGAAATCGGTGCCCCCGCCGGGCGGAAACGGCACGATGATGCGGATCGGCTTCTGCGGGAAGTTGTCGGCGGCGAGCGCGCTCGGAACGGCAGCACCAACAGCGACGATGGTCAGGCTGCACAGGGCCGCGGCGACGAGCGCGCGGATCGAGGTGTTCATCGTGTACTCCTGATCGGGGTGAGGTTGTCTGCCCGCCGACTTTTCTGAAAACAGGCGAGCCGGGGTCGGCGGCGCGGAGTCTACCAGCGCCGCGCACCCTCTCGACTGCGGCACTACATTGCCGGCCGCAGCTGCGGCGGCGCCGACCTGGCCAGCTCGATGCACGCGCCGCGTGACGCCGGGAGTACGATCCACGCCCCGGCGCCGTACAGCGCCCGCACCTGCCGCGGGTGTTCGATCGCGAGGCTCAGCGACACCGACCCCGCGCCCAGCGTGCCGACCGTGCCTTCGGGCAATGCGCGCAGCATCCGCTGCGGCGACCCGACCGCGATCACCGTGTCCGACAGCGGCAGCAGCGGCGTGGCAGCCACCGCCAGCGCGAGCCACGCTGCGAGCGCGATCGCGGCATGCCTCAGCGCGGCGCGCAGCTCGCGCCAGCCCAGCGCGACCGGCGGCGCGTCCGGTTCGGGCGACAGCGCGCGTGCCGTCTCAGAAATCGTAGAGGTGCTCAAACTCGCCCCCCGCTCCGAGGATCGCTCCCATGGCAAACCCCAGCGCGGGGATGCGGGTGTCCAGACCCACGCGCCGCCACCCGGGGCGCGACTGCAGCGGATGGGCGAACAACTGCACCGCCACCGGCGAGTCGGCGTCGCGGCCTGCGGGCATCAGCACCGTGATCAGCACGCGATCGTTGCCGGCGATCTCGGTGAACTCGCGTCCGCGCCCGATCAGCGTGCGCACGATCCCGGTGAACTCGCGATAGCGCGGCGTGTCGATCACCGTGCGCGCCTCGGGCAGCGCGGCGATCGCCTTGATGCGCGGGTCGGCCTCCGGATCCTGCGGCTGGAACCCGCGTACCACGCTGCGGATACGCTCGTCCGCAGGCGCGAGGCTGGCCAGCCAGCCGATGCCGATCGCGTACGTGCCCTTGACGGCGAGCTCGGTCGACAGCGCCGCCCGGCGTTCGACCTTGCGCACCCAGCTGCCGCCGGACCGCGGCGTCTCGCTCCAGAAGCGGCGCAGCGCACCGAAGAACGCGTACTCGTACCACGGCCGCTGCTGCAGGAACTTCGCGTAGTCCTGCGCGACGGCCAGCGCGAAACGGTCTTCATCGGTCTTGCGATCACCCCGCCACCACGCACTCAGACGGCCGAGCGTTTCCTCGTACGCGCCCTTGGCGATCATCTCCAGGCTGAAGCTCACGCCAATGATGTACAGCGTCGCCTTCGTGTCGCCGCCCGCCTCGCCCAGCCGTGATGCGAAGCGGCTCAGCGCGCACAGCGTCGACCAGTAGCCGCGAATGCTGCCGGAGTAGTCGAACGCCGCTTCGTCGTGCGCGGCAAGCAGGCCGGCGAACTCCTGATACGCGTGCACGATGTACCACTCGGGGTAGGACAGATAGCTGTTGACCAGCGGGCGCCGGTACGCCGGTTCGATCTGCGACTCGAACCGGCTGCTGCTCACCGCTGCCGGGGCGGACGTGTCCGCCGTTTCGTC
>CANGUQ010000395.1 GCA_947456915.1 Betaproteobacteria bacterium | reverse complement strand
GCTCGACCTGGGTGCCGGGCTGGCCCTGATGAGCGAGCACCGGTTTGCCGACCAGGATTTCGGTGGCGCCCTCCAGGCCGCGCTGACGTTCGGCGTCACCGTTCCGTTGCACCGGCGCATCGGGGTCGGTTACCGGTTCCAGCATTATTCCGACGCAGGCGCCTACGGCCCCCGGACGATCGGTGCCGATTTCCACATGGTCGAGTTCACCTACCGGTTCTGAGTCGGCCCGAACACGGCGAGCGGGAGGCCGTACGCGGGGGCGTCGTCAGCGCCTGCGCGCAGCCTGCAGGCTCCTGTAGAGCGGGACAACGCCGGCGAAGACCACGACCAGCGCGGCCGCAAAGGCTGCATCGTAGAGCAGGGTCGGGCCGTTGGCGTTGTGCATTGCTGCGCCGGCCAGGCAGGCGACGATCACCACGGCAAGCCCCGCCACCGACGCCCACCGGACCCACGGGATCTCGGCAAACAGCTCGTTGTCGCCGCCTTGCAGCAGGCTGGCGAGTCGCCAGATCGCGAGTGCGGCCACGAAGCCGAGCAGGTAACCCGCGGCAAGTTCATAGAGGGCGTAGGCGAACCCCGACGCGGTGCCGGCAGCGCCACCCACCATCAGCGCATCATGCGCGAAATCGATCACGGCAAAGCTGGCCAGCCAGGCCAGCAGACCCACCAGCCCGAGCAGCATCCGGGGTTTCGGTTCGGCCGCGGAGACGGTCTCGGCGTGCGGTACGTCAGCGGGAAATGCGGTCATCGCGGTTCCTCCTCCGGTTGGACACAGCTTCCGGATAGACAGGAAAACGACACGATGGTTCCCTCGGGCTGCGAGAAGGCGCGCGTTGCCGGCAGATGAAGTCAGGTATATGACTTAGTGCCAGCGATCCCGCGCCTTCGCCCGCCAGGCAGGCGGCTACGCCGTCGCTTCGGAACTCGACTTCGACTTCGCGCGCTTGCGCTCGTTCTCGAGCAGGTGGCGCTTGCGCACCCGGATCGACTTCGGCGTGACCTCGACCAGTTCGTCGTCCTCGATGAACTCGACTGCGTATTCGAGCGTGAGCTTGATCGGCGGCACCAGCACGATCGCCTCGTCGGTGCCCGAGGCGCGCACGTTGGTCAGCTTCTTGCCCTTCAGCGGGTTGACCACCAGGTCGTTGTCGCGCGAATGGATGCCGATGATCATGCCTTCGTACAGCTTCTCGCCGGGGCTCACGAACATGCGTCCGCGTTCCTGCAGGTTCCACAAGGCGAAGGCCACCGAGTCGCCGGTGTCCTGCGAGATCAGCACGCCGTTGCGCCGGCCGGCCATCTCGCCCTTGGTCGGCGCATAGTCGTCGAACACATGGCTCATCAGGCCGGTGCCGCGGGTCAGGTTCATGAACTCGCCCTGGAAGCCGATCAGGCCCCGCGCCGGCACGCGGTACTCGAGGCGCACCCGGCCGCGGCCGTCCGGCACCATGTCCTGCAGGTCGGCGCGGCGCTGCCCGAGGGCCTCCATCACGCCGCCCTGGTGCGCGTCTTCCACGTCGACGGTCAGCATTTCGTACGGCTCGCAGGTGACGCCGTCGACCACGCGGGTGATCACGCGCGGGCGCCCGACCGCGAGTTCATAGCCTTCGCGGCGCATGTTCTCGATCAGGATGGTCAGGTGCAGCTCTCCGCGGCCCGATACCGCGAACACGTCGGTGTCGCCGGTCTCTTCGACGCGCAGGGCCATGTTGGTCAGCAGTTCCTTGGTCAGCCGTTCGCGGATCTGGCGGCTGGTGACGAACTTGCCTTCGGTGCCGGCGAGCGGCGACGTGTTGACCATGAAGTTCATGGTCAGCGTCGGCTCGTCCACCTTCAGCGGGACCAGCCCTTCCGGGTGCTCGACATCGGTCAGCGTGGAGCCGATGGCCAGTTCCTCGATGCCCGAGACGAGCACGATGTCGCCGGCCATGGCTTCGGTCATCGGCACCCGCTCCAGGCCCTGGAAGCCGAGCACCTGGTTGATGCGTGCCTTGCGCTGGGCGGTGTCGCCGTAAAGCACAGCGACGTCCATCGCCGGGCGCAGCTTGCCGCGCTTGATGCGGCCGACGCCGATGCGGCCGACGTAGCTCGAGTAGTCGAGCGCGCTGATCTGCAGCTGGAACGGGCCTTCGGTGTCTTCCATCGGCGGCGCGGGCACGCGCTCGAGCACGGTCTGCAGCAGCGGGCGCAGGTCGCTGCCCGGCGTCTTCCAGTCGAGCGTCGCCCAGCCCTGAAGCGCGGAGGCATAGACGACCGGGAAGTCGAGCTGCGCCTCGGTGGCGCCGAGCTTGTCGAACAGGTCGAACGTATGGTCGACCACCCAGTCCGGGCGGGCGCCGTCGCGGTCGACCTTGTTCACCACCACGATCGGCCTCAGCCCGAGCGCCAGCGCCTTCTTGGTCACGAAGCGCGTCTGCGGCATCGGTCCTTCGACCGCGTCGACCAGCAGCAGCACGCCATCGACCATGCCGAGCACGCGTTCCACCTCGCCGCCGAAGTCGGCATGGCCGGGGGTGTCGACGATGTTGATGTGGACGCCGTCGAAGTCGAGCGCACAGTTCTTCGCCAGGATGGTGATGCCGCGTTCCTTCTCGAGGTCGTTCGAGTCCATGACCCGTTCGGTCATCTTCTCGTGTGCGGCAAACGTGCCCGACTGGCGGAGCATTTTGTCGACCAGCGTGGTCTTGCCGTGGTCGACGTGGGCGATGATCGCGATGTTTCTGAGCGCGCGGGACATGAGGGGTGGCGTCCGTTCGGTGAGCGAGGAAGTCCGTGCCGCTCGTGGCGGCATCGGAGGTGTCGTGCAAAGCAGCCGCACGGCAGCGGTGCTGGTTGCACCGGCAAAAACCCGCGAGTTTAGCACGGGCACCCTGCAATTCCCTTTCCCAGCCATTACACTCGGCGGATCCCGCGCCGTCTTTCCCGCGTCACCCGCACATGGACCGCAGATGCCCCGTCTCGCCCTGGATCACCTGACCGAACTCGCCGCCGCGACGCTGTCGAAAGCCGGTGCGGCACCGGCCCAGGCCGATGCGACCGCCCGTGCGCTGGTTGCCGCGGACCGCGACGACCTCGCGACCCATGGCGTGTCGCGCATCCCGCTGTACGTGGATCATCTGTCGACCGCACGCGTGGACGGCAGCGCCCGGCCCGCGATCGTGCATGAACGCGGTGGCAGCTGCCTGATCGACGTGCGCGGCGGGCTCGCCTACCAGGGCTGCGAACTGGCGGTCGCCGAGTCGATCGCCCGGGCACGCACCCACGGCATCTCGCTGGTCGCGCTGACCAACAGCCACCACTACGGCGCGGCGGTCTACCACCTCGAGCCGATCGCCGCCGCCGGCATGATCGGCCTGGCGCTGACCAACTCACCCGGGGCGATCAATGCCTGGGGCGGCCGCCGGCCGGTGTTCGGCACCAACCCGATCGCCGCGGCGTTCCCGCGCGCCTCGAAGCCGCCGGTGCTGATCGACCTGTCGCTGACCGAGGTGACCCGCGGCAAGATCATGATCGCGGCCAAGGAAGGCCGGCCGATCCCGGAGGGCTGGGCGGTCGACAAGGACGGCAATCCGACGACCGATGCGAAGGCGGCGCTCACCGGGAGCCTGTTCGCGATCGGCGGCGCCAAGGGTGCGATGCTGGCGATGATGGTCGAACTGCTGTGCTGCGGGCTGACCGGCGCGGCACTCGCGTTCGAGAACGACTCCTACTTCGAGCCCGGCAACAAGCCACGCATCGGGCACACGCTGATCGCGATCGATCCGGGTTCGACGGCCGGCAGCGCGGTGTATTTCGAGCGCGTGGAAGCGCTGATCGCAGCGATGCTCGCCGACCCCGGCGTGCGCCTGCCCGGCGACCGGCGCCACGCCGCGCGCGCGAGGGCGGCCGCCGAGGGGGTCGACATCCCTGACCCGCTTTACCGACAATTGCTGCAGTTGGCCGGCCGCGAGCCGGCTTAGCCGGTCCCTGCAGGACAGTCCCACGACCGCTTCACCTACGGATGGAATCGACATGACCGACAAGACGCTGACGCTCACCGTCAACGGCGGTACGCACACGGTACAGTGCGACCCGGAAACCCCGCTGCTCTACATCCTGCGCAACGACCTTTCGCTGAAGGGCGCCCGCTACGGCTGCGGGCAGGGCCAGTGCGGTGCCTGCACGGTGCTGGTCGACGGCAAGCCGGTCCAGTCCTGCAACGTCCCGGTATCCGATTACGCCGGCAAGTCGATCACCACCATCGAAGGGCTGGGCACGCCCGAAGCGCCGCATCCGCTGCAGCAGGCCTTCATCGACGAGCAGGCGGCGCAGTGCGGCTACTGCGTGACCGGCATCGTGATGAGC
>CANGUQ010000394.1 GCA_947456915.1 Betaproteobacteria bacterium | reverse complement strand
TGCGGCTCGTGCTGCCGTTTCCGCCCGGCGGCGGCACCGACATCCTGGGTCGCGCGATCGCACAGCGGCTGGGCGAATCGCTGGCGCAGCCGGTGCTGCTCGACAACCGGCCCGGGGCAGGCGGCAATCTTGGCGCGGAGATCGTCGCGCGCGCGGTGCCCGACGGCTATACGATGGTGCTGGTGGCGCCAGGCTTCGTGATCAGCCCCAGCCTCTACCGCAAGCTCGGCTACGACCCGCTGCGCGACTTCGAGGCGGTATCCCTGGTCGCGGTGATCCCGAATCTGCTCGTCGTGCATCCGTCGGTGCCGGCCCAGACAGTGAAGGAACTGGTGGCATTCGCGCGCGCGAACCCGGGTCGGATCAATTTCGGTTCGGGCGGGGTAGGCACCTCGAACCACCTCGCCACCGAACTGCTGGCCGTGCGCACCGGCGTGTCGATGGTGCATGTGCCGTACAAGGGCGCAGCCACCGCGATGATGGACACGGTCGCCGGCAACGTGCAGCTGATCACGATCGGCACCGGCGCAGCGCTCGCGCAGGTCAAGGCCGGCAAGCTGCGCGCGCTCGCCACGCTCACGCCGGGCCGGGTACCCAGTGCACCGGAGATCCCGACGATCGCCGAGGCGGGCTTTCCCGGGCTCGAGGTACAGACCTGGTACGGCGTGTTCGTTCCGGCGAAGACCCCGACGGCGCTGGTGCGCCGGCTCAATGGCGAGCTCACGCGCGTGATGTTCGAGCCCGAGGTGCGCGAGCGGCTCGCCGGCATCGGTGCCGAGCCGATGAAGAGCACGCCGGAGGAACTCGCGAAGTTCGCGCGCGAGGAGTATCGGCGCTGGGCCGAGGTGGTGAAGGCAGCAAGGCTACAGGCGGAGTGATCATGATGCAGACGATGCGCAGGAGCCTCTTTCCCGGGTGCGCGACTTCCGCGCGAGCCATGGCCGGATGCCGTCCTTCCGACCCGTCTGCTCCGGCCGGCTCGTCGCGCGTTCGTCCGGTATCCGCCCGTGTGATCTCTCTCGACGCGGGGTCGGGCCGCGGCGCCAGTCGACGTCGTGCAACCGCACGCATCGGCCCGCTCGCGCTCGCGCTGGCTGTCGCGCTGCCGTGGCTGCCCGTCGACCTGCCGGTCACGGGCATCGCGCATGCGCAGCCGGCGGGTCCGGCGGGCTTTCCGACCCGTCCGATGCGCATTCTCGTCGGCTTCGCGCCGGGCGGGCCCACGGACGTCGTGGCGCGGCTGGTCGCGCCGCGGATGAGCGAGCAGTGGGGGCAGCCGGTGGTGGTCGACAACCGGCCCGGCGCAGGAGCCAATATCGCGATGGCACTCGCCGCGAAGTCCGCACCCGACGGACACACGATCCTGTTCACCAGTTCGAGCGTGGTGGTCAATCCGACGCTGTATCGCAACCCCGGCTTCGATCTGTTCCGCGATCTGGCACCAGTGACCCGCGCCACGACCTCGCCGATCGCGATCGTCGTGCCGGCAGCAGTGCCGGCGAAGACGCTGAAGGAGTTCATCGCGCTTGCGCGCGCCAATCCGGGCAAGTTCGTCTACGGTTCGCCGGGCGCCGGCACGACCGGGCACCTGTCGTGCGAGATGGTGCGGCAACTGGCAAGGCTCGATCTCGAGCACGTCGCCTATGGCGGCGCCGCGCCGCTGATGACCGCGATGCTGGGCAACCAGGTGCAACTGGGCTGCCCGGGACTGCCGCCCGCGATGCCGCACATCAGGAGCGGAGCGGTGCGTGCGCTTGCGGTCACCACGCCCGCGCGCTGGCCGGGGTCGCCGGATGTCCCGACCGTGGCCGAGTCGGCGTTCGCCGGCTTCAACACCGACTTCATGACCGGTGTCTTCGTGCCTGCGGGGACCCCCGCGCCGGTCATCGAGCGCATCCGCGGCGAGATCGGACGTATCCTCGCGTTGCCCGATGTGCGCGAGCGCCTGGGTTTTCTCGGTTTCGAGCCGGTGATGAACAGCTCGGCCGAATTCGCCCGCGAACTGCGCGCCGAGGTGGCACAGTATGCGAAGGTGATTCGCGAGGGCAAGCTGAGCGCGGACTGAATCCGTGCGCGTGTCGCAGCGCCGTGCAGCGTTGCGCGTCGCGTCGCATGCCCGCCCCGACTGCATGTCGCAACCCGTCCCGAGGTCTGCCGCGATGTCCGACTCCACATTCCCCAGCACCCGCAATCGCCGCCTGCTGCTTGCCGTGGCGCTGACGGCAGCGATCCTTCCCGGCGCAGCCTTCGCCCAGGGCAAGGCGGCCGAGGCCTGGCCGTCGCGGCCGGTACGCATGATCGTGCCGTTCGCGCCCGGCGGACCCACGGATATCGTCGCGCGTCTGCTCGCACAGCGGCTGGGCGAGATGTGGGGGCAGTCGGTGCTGGTCGACAACCGCGCGGGTGCCGGCGGCAACCTCGGCGTGGAGATCGCGGCGAAGGCCGCTCCCGACGGCTATACGGTGCTGGTGACCAGCTCGAGCTACGTGGTCAACCCGGGTCTGTACGAGAAGCTGCGCTGGGATCCGTTCAGGAGCTTCATTCCGGTCACCAACGCCGCCACCTCGCCGATCGTGTTCGTCGTGCACCCCGGTGTGCCGGCGAAGTCGATGAAGGAGCTGGTGGGGCTGATCAAGTCGCAACCGGGCAAGTTCAGCTACGCCTCGCCCGGGCTGGGCACGACGCCGCAGCTCGCCTGCGAGATGTTCCGCCTGCAGACCGGACTGGACATCCAGCACGTGCCTTACGGCGGCGCAGGGCCGGCGACGACCTCCGTGGTGGCGAGCCAGAACCCGATGGGCTGCATGGCGCAGCCGCCCGCCACGCCGCAGATCGTTGCCGGGAAGATCCGCGCACTGGGCATCACCAGCGCGAAGCGCGTCGCGAGTCTTCCCGACGTACCGACGATGGTCGAGCAGGGATTCGCCAACTTCGTGGCCGACAACATGAACGGCGTGTTCCTGCCCGCGGGTGCCCCGGCAGCGGCGGTCAGGCGGCTGCACGCGGACATCGTCAAGGCCTTGCAGCAGCCGGAGTTGCGCGAGCGCCTGCAGTCGCAGGGGCTCGACCCGGTTGGCGACAGTCCGGAGGCATTCGCCGCCTACATCCGGCAGCAGATCGCGCTCTGGGCGAAGGTGATCAAGGACGCCGGGATCAAGGTGGAATGAGCGGTCGCGTGCGAGGCCGGGCAATCGCGGGCGCCACTTTCCGGCCGGCTGGTCCTGCAGCGCGATGAGCCGCTCGATCGGCCTGGGTATCGTCGGCTGCGGCCGCATCGGCGCGCTGCGCGCGAGACTCGCCGCACGGCACGCCGGCGTGCGCTTCATCGCGCTGTCCGACGCGGATGCGGCGAGCGCTGCACGCGTGGCCGGGCTGTGCGGCGCGCAGGTGCACGGCAGCGACAACCGCGCGGTGATCGAGCACCCGGAGGTCGATGCGGTGATCGTCGCCACTCCCGAGGGGGAGCATCTCGCGCCGCTGCTCGCAGCCATCGCCTGCGGCAAGCCGGTGCTGGTGGAGAAGCCGGTGGCGCTCACACTCGCAGAGGCCGATCGCGCGATCGCGGCGGCCGAGGCGGCGAAGGTCGACGTGCGGGTGGGCTACAGCCGCCGCTACAAGGACCGTTACCTGCTTGCCAAGGAGCAGGTGGTCAAGGGCCGCATCGGGCGCGTGCTCGGCGCTTCGGCGCGGGTCTACAACTCGCGCGCACAGGCGCTGGCGATGATGGGACGCAACCCGCACGCGACACCGGTGGTCGATGCGCTCACCTACTACGTCGACCTGATCGGCTGGTTCCTCGGTCACCCGCAGCTGGTCGAGGTGTACGCGCGCGGCCAGAAGGGCGTGCTCGCCGCGGCCGGCCACGCCGCCGATGACGTCGACTACGCGCTGCTCACGTATGCCGACGGCACGGTGGTCAATCTGGCGGTGAGCTATGCGCTCCCGTCGCAGTACCCCGCGCAGGGTCACGCGGCGCGGGTCGAGCTGATCGGAGACGCGGGCGTGATGATCCTCGACGATGACCACACCGATCAGCTGATGTATTCGGAGCAGGGGATGCCGCATGTCTATCTTCCCGGTGAACAGGTGAACATGGTGTTCCTGCAGAGCGGCACCCCGGGCGACTGGGCGCTGGGCGAGTTCTGGGGGCCGATCGCCAACGAGACGCGGGCGTGGCTCGACTGGCTCGTGCTCGGCTCGCCGTGCGCGCTGCCGGATGCGCGTACCGCGCGCGCGACGCTCGAGGCGACGCTGGCCATCGAGGCCTCGGTCGCGCAGCGCAGCGCAGTCACGTTGCCTCTCGCATGAGCGCGCACGGCAGGGCGCGCTCGCCACAGGCAGTCGCGCTA
>CANGUQ010000393.1 GCA_947456915.1 Betaproteobacteria bacterium | reverse complement strand
CACCCGGGGAACTGCACGCAGCCGGGGCTGTCAGAATCGACGTTGCCGTTATGGATGACGACCCCTATAGTTCGCGGTCGCGGAGCCGGAGCCCGGCAGCCCCCTCGGCGGCCGAGATGCCCGGCCACGACGACCGCGACGCCGACAAGATGCGTATTCCGTTCAGGAGGAATGTGATGTCCACCCGTGTGCTTCGCCGCGCGTTTGCGGCGCTCGTGTTGTTCGCCGCAGCCGTCGGGCTGCCCTCTGTCGCGCTCGCCCAGGGCGATCCGAACTGCAAGTACCGCGGCGAACTCGACGTCAACTTCTGCGACGAGAACAAGGATCTGGTGGCCGACACCCCGACCGATCCAAAGCGGTTGCGCACGCCTGGCACGCTCGTGTTTACCTACACGCCGGTGGAGGATCCTGCCGTGTACGAAGGGATCTTCCGGCCGTTCACCGAGCATCTGGGCAAGTGCACCGGGCGGCGCGTGGTGTTCTTCCAGGTGCAGAGCAACGCAGCGCAGGTCGAGGCGATGCGCTCGGGGCGGCTGCACGTGGGCGGCTTTTCCACCGGCCCGACGGCGTTCGCGGTGAACCTCGCCGGGGCTGTGCCGTTCGCGGTGAAGGGCGATGCGAAGGGTTTCCAGAACTATCGCGTGCTGTTGCTGGTGCGCGCCGACAGCCCGATCAAGACAATGGCGGATCTCAAGGGCCGGCGCGTCGCGCACACCTCGCCGTCGTCGAACTCCGGCAACCTCGCGCCGCGCGCGCTGTTTCCGGCGCTCGGGGTGACGCCGGACAAGGACTACAAGGTGATGTTCTCCGGCGGCCACGACCGCTCGGTGCTCGGCGTGCGCTCGGGCGACTTCGATGCGGCGCCGGTAGCCTCCGATGTCTACGAGCGCATGGCCGATCGCGGCGTGATCAAGGAGAGCGAGTTTCGCGTGATCTGGCAGAGCAACCCGTTCCCGACCTCGTCGTTCGCCTATGCGCACGACCTGGAGCCGAAGTTCCGCGACCAGATGCTGAAGTGCTTCTACGACTACCGGTTCCCGGCGGAGATGCAGAAGGCGTTCGACGGCGCCGACCGCTTCGTGCCGGTCACCTACCTCAAGGAGTGGGCCGACGTGCGCAGGATCGCCGAGGCGAGCGGGGAGTCGTTCGGCAGCAAGGCGTTCGAGGATCTGGCCAAACGCGAGGAAGCGGCGCGGGCGAAGGCGACGGCGGCGAAGGCGGCGGCGGGCAAGTGAGCGCGGCGTGCGGTGCGGGTCGCGCGGGCGAGCCAGTGAGCCGGGTGCGATGACCGCTGGCGCATTCGCGTCATGCACACCGCACAGGCCGGGTCGATGCGCTGCGGTGGGGTCACGCGATGACTGCTGCAGCACTCGCGTCAGGCAGGTCGGACGCGTTGCGTCGATGCGCTGCGGTGGGGTCGCGCGATGGTTGCCGCAGCACTCGCGTCAGGCAGGTTGTACGCGTTGCGTCGAGGCGCTGCGGTGGAGTCACGCGATGACTGCTGCAGCACTCGCGTCAGGCAGGTCGTACGCGTTGCGTCGAGGCGCTGCGGTGGGGTCACGCGATGACTCCCGCAGCACTCGCGCCAGGCAGGTCGTACGCGTTGCGTCGATGCGCTGCGCCGAGGGATGTGTGATGACCGCCGCAGCATTCGCGGCGTGCACATCGTACGCACTGCGTCGAGTCGTAGCGGTGAGGGGCACGCGATGACCGTCGCAGCGCTGGAGTTGCGCGCACTGGCGAAGTCCTACGTGCGCGACAGGCCTGTGCTGCATTCGATCGACCTGAAGATCGAGGGCAGCGGGCTCACCGCGATCATCGGTCCGTCGGGCACCGGCAAGAGCACGCTGATCCGCTGCGTCAACCGGCTGGTCGAACCTACCAGCGGGCAGATCCTGCTCGAGGGCGAGGAACTCACTGCGCTGTCGGGCCGCGCACTGCGGCTCGCGCGGCGGCGCATCGGGATGGTGTTCCAGGAATACAACCTCGTCGAGCGGCTGACGGTGATCGAGAACCTGCTGTGCGGGCGGCTCGGTCACGTGGGGGCATTCGCCGCGTGGCTGCGCCGCTTTCCGCAGGCCGATCTCGATCGCGCGTTCGAACTGCTCGACGCCGTCGGGCTTGGGGCGTTCGCGAAGACGCGCGCCGACAGTCTGTCCGGAGGCCAGCGCCAGCGCGTGGGCATCGCGCGCGCGCTGATGCAGGAGCCGCGGCTGCTGCTTGCCGACGAGCCGACCTCCTCACTCGATCCGAAGACCTCCGTGGAGATCATGACGCTGATGCGCGACCTGTGCGCGCAGCGCGGCATCCCGGTGATCGTCAACATGCACGATGTCGAACTCGCCCGCCGGTTCGCCGCGCGCGTGATCGGCATGTCGGGCGGGCGGGTCGTGTTCGACGGCCCGCCCCAGGCGCTGACCGACGAGCACCTCAAGCAGATCTACGGCGGCGAAGGCTGGCTGCGGTGATGCCCTGCGCGCTGACGGCCGGGTCGTCATTCTCGGCGTCGCCGCAGTACGGCGCCGCACGTCCCAGCTTCGCGCTGCCCCACCCCGAAAAAGGGGCCAGGCCCCTTTTACAGTCTATCCGCCGAAACCTCGAAAAAGGGGCCTGGCCCCTTTTTCCTGCGCATGACGCAAAAGGGGCCTGGCCCCTTTTTCGGGGGTGGAGGTGACGCGGCGGGAGGCGTTCGCGCCGAACTGGTGGGGGCGGGCGGGCTGGCTCGCGCTCGCACTGTACTGCGTGTATGCGGCCTCGCTGCTCGACATCACCTGGGCGCGCTTCGTCGAGGGACTGGGGCACGGCGAGAAGTTCATCGATCGGATGTTTCCGCCGAGCTTCTCGCGCTGGGAGGTGGTGCTCAAGGGGCTCAAGGAAAGTCTGGAGATCGCGCTGCTCGCCTCGGTTGCCGGCATCCTGATCTCGTTGCCGGTGGGCTTCATGGCTGCGCGCAATCTGATGCCGGCATGGGTGAGCTGGAGCGCGCGCGCGCTGATCGCGATCTGCCGCACCTTCCACCCGGTGATCGTCGCGATCATTTTCGTCAAGGCGGTCGGCTTCGGCGCGATTGCCGGCATCCTCGCGCTGGTGGTTGCCTCGATCGGGTTCATCGGCAAGCTGTTCGCCGAGGCGATCGAGGAGATCTCGCTGAAGCAGGTCGAGGCGGTGCGCGCGACCGGAGCGTCGTTCATGAACGTGATCGTGTTCGGCGTGGTGCCGCAGGTGTTCCCGCGCTTCATCGGGTTCTCCACCTATCAGTTCGACTCGAACGTGCGCAATTCGACGATGGTCGGCATCGTCGGGGCTGGCGGTATCGGCGCGCCGCTGTTCGTCGCATTCCAGCGCTTCGACTACGACGTGGTGTGCGCGATCCTGCTCGCGATCATCGCCGTGGTGTTCTGCTGCGAACTGCTGTCGAATCAGGTGAAGAAGGTCTTCGGCGAGCAGAAGGTGGCGGCAAGTGGCTGACGCTGGCGCTGCACGACCGCAGGGCGGGTTGCGGGCGGGGACACCGCCTCTGCGGCGCGAGTGGCAGCGCTTCACGCCAGCGCAGCGGCTCGCGCGCTTCACGGTCTACCTGCTGCTGGTGGCCGCAGTCGTGGCGTCGATCCGCACCGTGGACATCATCCCGGAGTTCCTGTGGGACGCGCCGCAGCAGATGCAGGACCTGCTGGTACGCATGTGGCCGCCCGACTACGCGCACTATCCCGAGTCGGTGCACGCGGCGCTGATGGAGACGCTGCACATGGCGACGCTGGGCACGGTGATGGCCATCGTGCTGGCGGTCCCGCTCGGACTGCTCGCCGCGCACAATGTGACGCCCTCGCACACGGTGAACTATCTGGCGAAGCTCGTGCTGGTGGCGAGTCGCTCGGTCAACTCGCTGGTGTGGGCGCTGCTGTTCATCGCGGTGTTCGGGCCGGGGCCGCTCGCCGGCACGCTGGCCATCGCCTTCCGCTCGGTCGGTTTCGTCGGCAAGCTCTTCGGCGAGGCGGTGGAAGAGGCGCAGCCCGGCCCGATCGAAGCGTTGACCGCCAGCGGGGCGCCGGTGATGAGCCGGCTGATCTTCGGCTACTGGCCGCAGGTGAAGCCCGCGTTCTGGGCGATCGCACTGCTGCGCTGGGACATCAACGTGCGCGAGTCGGCTGTGCTCGGGCTGGTTGGCGCAGGCGGCATCGGCGTTGCGCTCAACACCGCGATGAACCTGTTCCAGTGGCCGCGCGTGGCGACCGTGCTGCTGGCGATCTTCGTGGTGGTGATCATTGCCGAGATCGCAGTGACCTGGGCGCGACGGCGGATCATCTGATCCGGTACGGCGCTCGCCGCGTGCGGCGACGCGCGCAGTGGTT
>CANGUQ010000392.1 GCA_947456915.1 Betaproteobacteria bacterium | reverse complement strand
GGCGGAGAAGCTGCGCGCAGCGCCGCCCGCCGCGGCGGATTGAACCGATACCGGGCAGGAGCTGCGGCGAAATGGCACTGATGATCACCGACGCGTGCATCAACTGCGACGTGTGCGAGCCCGAGTGCCCGAACCAGGCGATCAGCCCGGGCGAGGACTACTACGTGATCGATGCCGCGCGCTGCACCGAGTGCGTCGGACACTACGAAACGCCGCAGTGCGGCGAGGTCTGCCCGGTCGACCGCATCCCGCTCAATCCCGACCACCCGGAGACGCGCGAGCAACTGCACGCAAAGTACGAGGGCCTGCTCGCTGCCGGCCTTGCCCGAGGCAAGACCCGCTGACGTACCCGAGCCAGCGCCCGGAACCGGGCTGGCCCCCGATTGGCAAGCCGCGCAAAAGGCGAAAAAGCGAAAAAGCGAAAAAGGGGCCAGGCCCCTTTTCCGGTTTTCTGTTCGACGGGGGGAAGGGCACGCATTGCCAGTCGCTGCGCGCCGGGGTCAGCGCTGGCAGTGCGGGCAGTAGAACGTGGAACGCGCCGACTGGCGGATCACGCGCACCGGCCGGGCGCAGTGCACGCAGGGCTCGCCGGCACGGTCATAGACGTTGAAGCGGTCCTGGAAGTGGCCGGCCTTGCCGTCGCTGTCGACGTAGTCGCGCAGGCTGCTGCCGCCGGCATCGATCGCCCGTGCGAGCACGAGCTTCACCTCGTGCGCAAGCCGCGACAGACGCGCGAGGCCGATGCGCCGGGCGGGCAGCTTCGGGTTGATGCCGGCGGCGAACAGGGCTTCGTTCGCGTAGATGTTGCCGACGCCGGCCACCACGTGCGCGTCCATCAGTACCAGCTTGATCGCGGCGCTGCGGTTGCGCGTGACCCGATACAGCCACGTCCCGTCGAAGTCGTCGGTAAGCGGCTCGGGGCCGATCCCGGAGAGCAGCGCGTGCGCGCCCTGCCCGGGGGCGAGCCACAGCAGCGCACCGAAGCGACGCGGGTCGCGCAGACGCAGCGCCAGACCGTTGCCGAGAACGATGTCGACGTGATCGTGCGGCTGCAGCGGCTCGCCGCAGGCGACGACCCACAGTCTGCCCGACATGCCCAGATGCAGCAGCAGCTGCCCGGCGCTGCCGCAGTCGAACAGCAGGTACTTGGCGCGTCGCTCGATCGCCTCGATGCGCGCACCGGCCATCGCAGCCTCCAGCCCGCGCGTCACCGGCCAGCGCAGTGCACGGTTGCGCACGATCACTTCACGGATCTGCTGCCCGAGCGCCCGTGGCAGCAGGCCGCGGCGGGTGGTCTCGACTTCCGGCAGTTCAGGCATCGCCGCCTGCCGGCCAGCCCGCGTCACTGTGGCGCCGCGGCGCCGTGGCAGCCGGGCCCGCCGCGCGGTCGCGCATCAGCGCCAGTTCGGCTCGAACATCCGGCGCGCCGTCTCGCGCGAGAGGTGATACTGCAGTCCTTCGTCCGCACGGATCACGATGTACTCGGGGTCGCGCGCGGCGAGATTCACCGTCACCGACTTGCCATCCTTCATCTTCACCACTGCGCTGTCCGGCCCGGGCTTCGCCTTCGCCGGCTGGGTCAGGGTGCCCGAGGAGAGCCGCCATTCGTCGATGAAGCGGTTGAGGTCGTCCTGGCTGGGCGTGATCGGAGGCTTCGGCGTGACCAGCCAGTTGCCATCGACCTGCTCGACCTTGAACTTCGGCAGCTGCACCGACACGATCTGCTGCTCGGGCGTGGTCCACAGGCGGTTGTCGGCCATGCGCTCGGGCTGGCGCGGGATCGCCTGCGCGTACTGCGGATTGACCATGTAGACGAAGTCGCCGGTGCGCACGTACTGCATCTTCATCATCGGATTCACCGTGCCGAAGGTGAACGTCTGCTGATCGAGGATGACGGTGGCGAATGGCGGCTCCAGTTCGAAGCGCGCCAGATCCGTCGCCGCCAGCTTCTGGTCGCTGACCGCGCGCACCAGATCGGCGAGACGGCGCGCCTCGAAGTTGTCGGCGCGTGCGCGAAACGGTGCGGTCACGAACCACTGTTCGCCCTCGCGCTCCAGCACCACCGGTTCCCCGGTGCGCAGGCGCACTTCGATGCGCTTGATGTCGTCGGCCTTGAGCTCGGAGAGCTTGTGCTCGGCGGGCTTCTCCTCGACCTTCTTCGGCTTGAAGTACAGGAAGGCCGCGATGCCGATCACCAGCAGCAGCAGGACGGCGTTGATCAGTACTGTCTTCTTCACGGTGATTCTCCGAGGCGGACGCGCGTGGCGTCACCGGTCACCGGCACCCCGGCGCGGCAGCGCGCTCCTGCGCTGCCGCGCCGGGGCAGGCGTGAGTCCGGCGGTGATCAGGCCTTGCGTCGGCGGCGCCACCAGATCGTGGCGCCGGTGGCGAGAAACGTCAGCGGGAGCGCGAGCAGGAAGCCGTAGATGATGAACATCATCGACACGCGAGAGAGCGTGAGCGAGGAGTCGAGCGTCGAGCGCGGCTGGATGGTGATCAGGTTCTCGTCGCCGGCGAGCCAGTTGGCGATGTTGATGCCCATGTCCATGTTGCCGACCAGTCCGACGTACTGGTTGGCGAGGAAGTGACCCGAGCCGATGATTACCACGCGCTGCGACCGGTCGTTCACCGTGCGCTCGAGCGCGATGCCGACGGTGATCGGTCCCGGCGTGTCCTTGCCCTTGTCGAAGGTCACCGAGTCGCCGATCGCGCTCATCTCGAGCCAGCCGCGCGGGGCCACTTCGATCAGCGGCGTGTCGCGCCAGTCCCGGCTGTCGTCGACGGCGATCGAGCGCGCGAACGGCAGGATCGTGTTCAGCGTGAAGTTCTTCGCGATCGGATGCTGACCGTAGCCGGTGGCCACCGCCATCGTCGGGGAGGCGTTGATCAGTTGCGCCGAGGGATCGACCACGGTGCCGGAGTTGAGCACCAGACCGAAGATGTCGGCGATCGGCTGCAGCCCGCGCAGCGGCTCCTGATCGATCAGCCAGAGCAGGTTGCCGCCCTTGTCGATCCAGGTCTTGATCTTCTTTACTTCGTGCGGCAGCAGATCGACCTTGGGCCCGGCGATGATGAGGATCTTCAGATCGTCGGGCACTTCCTGTGCGAGCGAGAGATTCAGCGGTCCGGTGGCGAAGCCCTTGTTCTCCAGCTGGCGGCCGAACAGCCCGAGGTCGTGGTTGGCCTTGCCGTCGATCACGCGCTCGCCGTGGCCGTCGAGCGACATCACCTTGCGCTCGGCTCCGCGCGCCAGGCGCATCAGCACGTTGGCGAACTGCTGCTCGGTGAGCGTGGCGATGTTCTCGCTGCGCTTGCCGTACTCGACGACCATCTCGCCGTTGACCTGCACGCCGGCGGCCTGCGCGAGCTTGGGTTGCTCGCGCGGGTCGATGAACGAGAGGTTGATGTCGGGCTTGAGGCGCTGGTACGGCGCGAGAAAGTCGCGCACGAGCTTGCGCAGATCCTCCTGTCCGGTCGAATACGAGGTGATGTTCACCGGCCCGGACAGCTGCCCGAGCATGTCGGTGGTCGCCTGCGACAGCGTGTTGCGCGCGTTGAGGCTGACGTCCCACTCCTTCTTGTACTCGCGCGCTGCGTACGACACGAGCCCGGCGAAGGCGATCAGCAGCAGGACGAACAGCCAGTTCTGGGCCGACATCCGCAGTCGGAACTTGCGATCGATATTGGTGGCCATCGTTGGTCTTCTTCGCTTGCGTTGGCGGGGCAGCGCTCGGCGCGTCCCGGCTTCCGGCGTTCGGTCGCCGGGGTGATGTGCGTCAGGCGCTCAGCCGGTCGGCGTCGAGCCGGCGGATCGCGAGGATCAGGAACACCGCGGCGAACACGATCAGGAAGATGATGTCGCCGGTGTCGATCAGCCCCTTGGTGAAGCTCTCGTACCGGCGGATCAGCGCGAGCATCAGGAACGGGTTGTCCGGATTGCCCTGCGACATGTTGAGCAGCCACAGTCCGAGCAGCGTGCCCAGCGTGGCCGTGGCTGCCACGACCGGCTGCGCGGTGAGCGAGGAGAAGAACACGCCCACCGCGGCGAACGCGGCGATCAGCAGCGAGAGCCCGAGCGCGAGCGTGCCGAGCAGCCCCAGATCGAGGCGACCGCCCAGGTACATCGAGGCGGCCATCATCAGGATCAGCGCGACCGACAGCATCAGGAACGCATACAGGCCGACGAACTTTCCGAGCACGATCTGCGTCATCGACACGGGCGCCGAGATCAGGAAGGTCATCGTCTGGTTGCGGCGCTCCTCGGCGATCAGCCGCATCGACAGCAGCGGGACGGCCATGATGAGGATGACCGCTGCCGCACCGAAGATCGGCGCGACGATGATCTCGGTGATGCCGGGCG
>CANGUQ010000391.1 GCA_947456915.1 Betaproteobacteria bacterium | reverse complement strand
GTGCCGCGCGCGCGGCGCCGGGGCCCGGCCGCGGTGGGCTGCGCACCTGCGCGCTGGGTAGAATCGGCGCACTCACCGGCGCCCGCTCGTCACCGTGCGGCGCCGTCCAGCAACTGCAGCCTGGCTTCGGGAGCATCGCATGGAAACGTTGGTTCCTTTTCAGGCACCGGTCGTCGACGAGCTGTCCGTGCGCGTGGTCGTCGACTCGCGCTACGAGCGCTTTCTGCCCAGGGCGACGCACCCGATGGTGGCGATCGAGCATGTCGGGCGCATTCCCGGGCGCGAGCTGTCGACGTTCGCCGCCGAGTGGGGGCTGTCGCTGCACCTGAGTTCCTCGGCCGGCGGGGCGAAAGCGCAGTACCTGCTCGACTTCGGGTACACGCCCGAGATCCTGAACCGCAATTTCGATCTGCTCGACATCGCGCCGGACCGGATCAACGGCCTGATCCTCAGTCACGGACATCGCGATCACTTCGGCGGCCTCGACGGATTCGTGCACCAGCATCGCAACCGCATGCGTGAGGACCTCGCGCTGTACGTGGGCGGCGAGACCGTGTTTCGCGAGAAGTGGATCACCGAGAAGCGCGACGGGGAGCCGGTGTCGTGGGGCGCGATCGATCGCGTGTCGCTGAAGGCGCATCGCGTGGCCACCGTGTGCTGCCCCGCGCCGGTCGCCCTCGACGGGCCGTTCACCTCCGGCTACATCCAGCGCACCTCGTTCGAGCAGGTGACCGGCGGCACGCTCGTCGAGCAGGCCGACCACTACAGCCAGGCCGAGCGCGCCGGCCAGCTCGTGCGCGACCAGCACGAGGACGAACAGGCCACCTGCTACATCGTGCGCGGCCGCGGACTGGTGGTCATCTCCTCCTGTGGTCACTCCGGCATCGTCAACACCGTGCGCAGCGCCATGGCCGCTGCCAACGTCGACCGCGTGCACGCGGTGATCGGCGGCTTTCACCTCGGACTCGCGCCGCTGCCCTACCTTCAGCACACGCTGTCCGAACTGGCGTCGATCGACCCCGACGTCATCGTGCCGATGCACTGTACCGGCGAGCCGTTCATCGCGATGCTGCGCGAGAAGATGCCGCAGAAGGTGGTCACCTCCAACGTCGGGAGCCGCTTCACCTTCGGCGCGTAGAATGCGCGCCCGATGACCGCTCCCGTTCCCGCCGACGTGCGCATGCGCGGTTTTGCCGCGCGCACCGAGGTGACCACTGCCGTTGCCTGGATCGACGCGCACGCGCGTGCGCTGCCAGCCGAGCGCGTGCCGCTCGAGCGCGCGGCGGCGCGCGTGCTCGCGGCACCGGTGATGGCGCCGATGGACGTGCCGGCGTTCGACCGCTGCGCGATGGACGGTTTCGCGGTGCAGGCGGCGCAGACCGAAGGGGCGGGTGACTACAACCCGGTCGGCTTCGACGTGCTGGGCGATGCCTGGCCGGGACAGCCGTTCGGCGGGCGCATCGGGCCCGGACAGGCGGTGCGCGTGATGACCGGTGCGCCGCTGCCCGAGGGCGCCGATACGGTGGTGCCGGCGGAGTACGCGCGCATCGACGCCGCGCGGGTCGAACTGGTGCAGGCCGGAGCTCCGGGCAGGCACGTCGGCCGCACGGGCGAGGACATCCGCCGCGGCGCCTGCGTACTGCCGGCCGGGCGCCGGTTGCGCCCGCAGGACCTCGGCGTCGTGGCCTCGCTCGGCCTCGCTGCGGTCGAGGTGATCGCTGCGCCGCGCGTGCGCATCCTGGTCACCGGCAACGAGATCGACGCGCCGGGCACACCCGCCTCGCCGCATCGCATCTTCGACGCGAACACGCCGATGCTCGCGGCTCTGGTCGAGCGCGACGGCGGCACGATCGAGTCGATGCTGCGCCTGCGCGATGATGCCGAGGCGCTGCGCGCGGCGCTCGTCGCACCCGGTGCCGACGTCGTCCTCGTCTCCGGCGGATCGAGCGTCGGGGCCGAGGACCACGCCCCGCGCCTGCTCGCGCAGGCCGGAGAGCTGGCCGTGCACGGCGTGGCGATGCGTCCGTCGAGCCCGGCGGGATTCGGGCGCATCGGGCGCACGCTGGTGTTTCTGCTGCCGGGCAATCCGGTGTCGTGCCTGTGTGCCTACGACTTCTTCGCCGGACGGGCGATCCGGCTGCTCGGCGGCCGCAGCGCGGACTGGCCGTACCCGACGCTCGAGGCGAGCGTCGCGCGCAAGATCGTGTCTGCGGTCGGGCGCGTCGACTACTGCCGGGTCCGCCTGACCGAAGCCGGGGTCGAGCCGCTGGCGGTGAGCGGTGCGTCGATCCTGTCCTCGACCACGCGTGCCGACGGGTTCGTCGTGGTGCCCGCGGCCAGCGAGGGCATGGCACCGGGCACACGGGTGACCGTCTACTGCTACGACCCGCAGGGCACGCGCGTGGCCGACCGCCCGGGTCTGGGCGGCGATGGCGAGCGCGGTGCGCAGGCGCGCGGGGAGACGCGATGACCGACCCGGGTGCGCAGTCGACGCCAGCGCCGTCGACCGGTGCAGCGCCGGTGCGCGGCGATCTGCAGCAGGCCCAGTTCCTCACGGTGATCTCGCGTGACGAGGCGATGGCGCGCTTCACTGCGCACCTGCGGCTGGCGCCGCTCGGGGAGCAGACGGTGCCGCTCGCGCTGGCGCTCAGGCGTGTGCTCGCGCGCGACGTCGTGGCTGCGATCGACGTGCCCGGGTTCGATCGTTCCAACGTCGACGGTTTCGCGGTGCGCGCGGCCGACACCGCCGGGGCCAGCGAAGAGGCACCGGTACGACTGCGTCCGACAGCCGATGCACTGGCGCCCGGCGTGCGCCCGAGCGCTACGGTGCGCGCCGGGCTGGCGACGCTGGTCGCCACCGGCGGCGTGGTGCCGCGCGGCGCCGATGCCGTGGTGATGGTCGAGCACAGCGACAGCGGTGCCGATGCCGAGGGTGCGTGGATCGAGGTGTCGCGACCAGTGGTGCCCGGCGAGAACGTGAGCTACGCGGGCACCGACATCGCGCTGGGCGAGACGGTGCTGCGTGCCGGGCAGGTGCTGAGCTCGCGCGAGATCGGCGTGCTGGCCGCGCTGGGCATTGCGCAGGTGTCCGTGTGGCGCCGGCCGCGGGTCGCCGTGCTGTCCACCGGCGACGAGATCGTCGCCCCGGGTTCGCCGCTGCCGGTGGGCAGCA
Organism: Betaproteobacteria bacterium; assembly: GCA_947456915.1. Taxonomy (GTDB): domain Bacteria; phylum Pseudomonadota; class Gammaproteobacteria; order Burkholderiales; family CAIKXV01; genus CAIKXV01. The sequence continues at coordinate 1,193 of CANGUQ010000391.1, read as the reverse complement.
TCTACGACTCGAACGCGCCGATCATCGCCGCAGCGATCGAGGAACTTGGCTGCGAACCGGTGCCGCTGGGCATCGTTCGCGACGACGAGGTCGCACTGGCGGCGGCAGTCGAGCGGGGGCTTGCCTGCGATGCGCTCGTGCTCTCCGGCGGCACGTCGAAGGGTGCGGGCGATCTGTCGTACCGCGTCGTCGCCCGCCTGGGCGATCCCGGCATCGTTGCCCACGGCGTGGCGCTCAAGCCCGGCAAGCCGATCTGCCTCGCCGTGAGCGCAGGCCGGCCGGTCGTCATCCTGCCCGGCTTTCCCACCTCGGCGATCTTCACCTTTCACGAGTTCGTCGCACCGGTGCTGCGCGCCTGGGCCGGCCTGCGCGTGCAGGCGCGGGCGACGATCGGCGCGACGCTGCCGATGCGGATCAACTCCGAACGCGGCCGCACCGAGTACCTGCTGGTCGGGCTGCTCGATGCGCCCGGCGGGCCGCGCGCCTACCCGATGGGGAAGGGGTCGGGCTCGGTCACCACGTTCAGCACCGCCGACGGCTTCATCACGATCGCTGCCGGCACCGAGATCCTCGACGCGGGCAGCCCGGTCGCAGTGACGCCGCTCGGCGAGGGCGTGGCGAGCGCCGATCTGGTCATCGTCGGCAGCCAGTGCGTCGGTCTGGACCGGCTGGTCGGCCTGCTGATCGCGCGCGGGCTCACGGTGAAGACGATGCACGTGGGCAGTCTGGGCGGGCTCGCCGCGGCGCGGCGCGGGGAGTGCGACGTGGCGGGCATGCACCTGATGGACCCCGCCAGCGGCGGCTACAACACGCACCTGCTCGGCGCGGAACTCGAACTCATTCCCGGCTACGGCCGCCTGCAGGGATTCGTGTTTCGTCGCGGCGACGCCCGCTTCGCGGACTGTGCGGCGGCTGCGGTGGGGCGTGCACCGGCGGCGCCTGCTGCTGCGGGTGGTGCGCACGGCAGCGAGTCGGCGGTACGCGAGGCGGTCGCGCGCGCCCTGGCCGATCCCGAGTGCGTGATGGTCAATCGCAACACGGGCAGCGGTACGCGGGTGCTGATCGATTCGCTGCTCGGGGCGCAGCGCCCGCCGGGCTACGGCGTGCAGACGCGCTCGCACAATGCGGTAGCGGCGGCGGTGGCGCAGGGCCGTGCGGACTGGGGCATCGCGATCGAGACGGTGGCGCGCGAC
>CANGUQ010000390.1 GCA_947456915.1 Betaproteobacteria bacterium | reverse complement strand
CTTTCGCGCGCGCCGCCGTCACGCGGCCGCGGTTCTGTAGAATCGCGGCTTTTTTGTGCCCGCCCTCCGGCGGGCCTGCCCGGAGTCTCAGATGGACGTCACCCGCACCCTCGCCCGCTACGTTGTCGCTTCGCGCTTCGAGCAGATCCCCGCTGCCACGCGGCATCACGCAACCCGCACCTTCGTCAACTGGCTCGGTTGCGCGATCGGCGGCTCGCAGCACGAGGCACTCGACATCGCGATCGCTGCGCTCGGGCCGATGGCCGGCAGCGCGCAGGCCACCGTGCTCGGTCGCAGCGAGCGGCTGGACATCCTGCACACCGCGCTGCTGAACGGCATCAGCTCGCACATGTTCGACTTCGATGACACGCACCTGAAGACGGTGATCCACCCGGCAGGTCCGGTGTGTTCGGCGATCCTCGCGCTGGCGGAGCATCAGCCGGTCAGCGGCGAAGACTTCGTGCACGCGCTGGTGCTGGGCGTCGAGGTCGAGTGCCGGATCGGCAATTCGGTCTATCCGAACCACTACGACACCGGCTGGCACATCACCGGCACCACCGGCGTGTTCGGCGCAGCGGCGGCCTGCGGCAGGCTGCTGGGTCTCAACGAGCAGCAGATGGTGTGGGCGCTCGGAATCGCCGCCACCCAGGCAAGCGGTCTGCGCGAGATGTTCGGCACGATGTGCAAGCCGTTTCACCCGGGCAACGCAGCGAAGAACGGACTGATGGCCGCGCTGCTCGCGCAGAAGAACTTCACCAGCTCGGATCGCGGCATCGAAGCGCCGCGCGGCTTCGCGCACGTGCTGTCGACGAAGTTCGACCCGCAGGAAATCACGGCGCGACTGGGCGAGACGTTCGAGATCGACCTCAACACCTACAAGCCGTTCGCCTGCGGCATCGTGATCCACCCGATCATCGACGCGTGCATCCAGTTGCGCAACGAGCACGGACTGACCGGCGAGGAAATCGCGGCGGTGACCGCGCACGTGCACCCGCTGGTACTGGAACTCACCGGAAAGAAGACACCGCAGACCGGCCTGGAAGGCAAGTTCAGCGTCTATCACTCGGCTGCGGTCGGCATCATTCACGGAGCTGCGGGCGAGCGCGAGTACAGTGACGCCGTCGTGCGCGACCCGAAGGTGATCGCGCTGCGCGACAAGGTGACGGCCACGCGCGACGACTCGATGCACGAGGATCAGACGCTGGTGGAAATCAGGCTTGTCGACGGGCGCGTGCTGGGCAAGCGGGTCGAGAACGCGATCGGCAGCCTGGCGCGGCCGCTCAGCGACGCCGACATCGAAGCGAAGTTCCGGGGACTGGCGAGCGACGTGCTGCCACAGGAGCAGGTCGAGCGCGTGCTCGGACTCGCGTGGAAGGTGGCAGCCCTCGCGGAGGCGGGACAGATCGCGGCGGCAGCGGCGCGGGCTGGCTGAGCCGACGCGCAACCGGCGGTGCCCCATCCGGCGCCGCCCGGCGATGGCGCCCTCAAAAAAGGGGCCAGGCCCCTTTTTCGTTTTCCGGTCTGGTGAAAAAGGGGCCTGGCCCCTTTTTCGTTGTCCGGTCTGGCGCCGTGCTGGCACCATCCTCCGGTCGGGGTCTTCGGCGAGCGAGCCGCCGGGCGCTAGCGGCGGGGGCCGCGAAACGGCAGTACTTCGGCCTTGACGTCGCTCAGCCGGAACGCCGAGCGCCGGTCGTAGCGGAACAGGATGCGCTGCGCAGGACCTTCGTCCTGCCGGCAGCCCAGGGAGAGCACCCCGGCGCCCGAGAGCACCAGTTCAGCGCGCAGCACGTGCAGTTCCGAGCCGCCATCGCTGGTGACCCAGGTGCCGTTGATGCTCTGGTCGGTCAGGTGGAACTGGGCACGCCGCATCTGGATGGTCAGATGCTGGCGCGTGACCCGCCTGTGCGGGACCACCAGATCGCACTCGGGCGCACGTCCGATGCGAACGAGCGGCCGCTCAGCGTTGACCTTGACCACCTGATCCTCGAATTCGAGCACCAGCGCCCCGAGATCCTGCGGCAACCGCCTGTCGAGTTCGATGCTGGCTTCGGTGAGTTCGCCGTCATAGCGCGACCAGACGACCTGATAGACCAGTGTCTCGCTCTGCGAGCCCTTGAGCAGGGCGCGAAACACCGGCCGCACGCAGCTCTTCAGCACGGCCGACAGCTGCCCTGCAGCCGCCTCGCTGGCCACGATCTGCTGCGCACCGGCGACCGCGGTGAGGTAGCCCGCGATGTTGACCGTGTCGCCGTAAACGTCGTGCGCCGACACCAGCACCGGCCCGTGATGCAGTCCGATGTGCATCTGGATCGAACGGCCGCCGAAGCTGCGCTCGGCAATCGCCACCTGCATCTCGCTCGCCGCGAGCACCGCCTGATCGGCAGTGGGAAACACGCACAGGATCTCGTCGCCGATCGTCTTCACCAGCCGCCCGTCGAACTTCGGCAGCAGCACGCGCACATGCTCGAAGCACTCGTCGATCGCGGCCTTGGCGAACGTGTCGCCGAGCTCGCGATAGAGGGCAGTGCTGTTGGTCACGTCGGCGAACAGCACGGCGAGTACCCGGCGCTCCACCGGCGCGGAGGAAGGGCTCTCCGCAGCCGGCTCGCAGTCCGGGTCCTGCAGGTGAAGCGGCTTGTCGGTCAAGGTGTCTCTCTCCACGATCGGCCGCACACGGCCTTGCCGTATCGGCGTGCAGGTCCGGGCGTGCGCTCCGCGCTCCTGCCGGGCGGTATCGCTGCAGTGTTCACCGCAGGTGTGCGGCCGGCACCACCTCTGCGTCGCCCGACGCTCAGCTAACGGCGATTGCTGCGGAAACTGTAGGGCCACAGGCCGGACGGGCAGGTTCCGGTCAGGGTGCCGCCCACACCGGTTCGCGGTCACTCCACCGGCCGCCGTGGCACCAGCACGTTGGCCACCAGTTCCTGCATCACTTCCCGCTTCTGATTGTAGGTCAGCGTGCGCAGTTTGACGATGCCCCGATCAGGTCGCGAACCCGAGGGCCGTGCTTCCAGGATCTCGATGACTGCCGTCAGGACATCCCCGGGGCGCGTGGGCGTGGGCCAGCGCAGCAGTTCGATGCCCAGCCCGATGCGGCCGCGCTCGTCGGGACGCATCTCCCCGCCAACGACCAGACGCATGGTCAGCGCCGCGGTGTACCAGCCGCTGCCGATCAGGCCGCCGAATATCGACCGGGCCGCCGCCTGCGGGTCGGTGTGCATCGGCTGGGGATCGAACGCCTGCGCGAATGCGATCATCGCGCCCTCGTCGAGCGTGACCGAGCCGGTGTTGAAGTGCCGGCCCACGGTCATGTCCTCGAAGTAGACCGGCTCTGCATGTGGCGCCGGCCCGGCAAGCGGGGTGACGGCGCCAGGTGCCAGTGTGGGAAGGGTCGACGGGTCTGCGCCCGGGTCGATCTGCGTGTTGCTCATCTCCTCGCTCCTGTCACGCCGGTGCGTGCTGCGCCGGGCTCACTCCATGTGCCAGCCGTGGCTGACGATCACCGACTGTCCGGTCAGCGCATTGGTAGGGAAGGTGGCGAGAAACAGCGCCGCCTGTGCCACATCCTCGACCGTGGTGAACACCCCGTCGACGGTGTCCTTCAGCATGATCTTCCTGATCACCTCGTCCTCGGTCATCGCGTTCGCGCGCGCGAGATCGGGAATCTGTCCGAGAACCAGCGGCGTCCTGACGAACCCCGGACAGATCACGTTGGTCCGCACGCCGTGCGGTCCGCCCTCCTTCGCCACCGTCCTCGCCAGCCCGACCAGCGCGTGCTTGGCGGCGACGTAGGCCGACTTCAATGCCGAGGCCTCCTTCGAGTGGACCGAGCCCATGTAGATGATCGCGCCGCCGCGGCCGGCGGCATACATGCGGTTCACTGCCGCTCGCGTGCACAGGAACGCTGCATTGAGGTGGATCGCGATCATCCGCTGCCATTCGGCGTAACTGAACTCCTGCACCGGCTTGACGATCTGGATGCCCGCGTTGGACACCACGACGTCGATGCTGCCGAAGGCGCGCACGCACTCGGCGAACCCTGCCTCGACCTGCGTCTCGTCGGTCACGTCCATCCCCACCGCGATCGCCCGCCCGCCGGCGGCGCCGATCGCGTCGGCCACCGCCTGCGCGCCCTGCACGTTCAGATCGGCGATCACCACTGCAGCGCCGGCCGCCGCGTAGGTCTCGGCGATCGCCCTGCCGATGCCGCTGGCCGAACCGGTGATCAGCGCCGCCTTCCCTTGCATGGACATCACTGGATTCTCCCCCTCGAGTGCAGTGGCTGGATCGGACATTTCCCGCAGGCGTGCTGCGTGCCGCAGCGCGTGTGCAGCCGGGTCGCGTCGCCTCGGCCGCGAGCCGGCTGCG
>CANGUQ010000389.1 GCA_947456915.1 Betaproteobacteria bacterium | reverse complement strand
TTCCTGATCTGGCAGCGCAAGGACCGGCTGGAGCAGCTCCCGTTCACCGGCACGTGGCTCGGCCCGGCAGCGGTGGTGTGTGGCGCCTTCGGTCTGCTGCTCGCCAACCTGTCGACGATCACCGTCGTCGAGCAGTACGCGTTCCTGCTGTCGCTGTTCGGCGTGGTGCTCGCGCTCACCGGCTGGCCGGCGTTCCGGGTGATCCTGGTGCCGCTGCTGATTCTGGTGTTCATGATTCCGCTGCCGTTCTTCATGATCAACCAGCTGTCGGAGATCCTGCAACTGATCTCCTCCGAGCTTGGCGTGCTGGTGATCCGCGCCTGCGACATCAGCGTGTTCCTCGACGGCAACGTAATCGATCTGGGCGTCTACAAGCTGCAGGTCGCGGACGCGTGCAGCGGTCTGCGCTACCTGTTCCCGCTGATGACGCTCGGCTTCATCGCCGCCTACCTGTTCCAGGCGCCGCTGTGGCAGCGGGCGCTGGTCTTCCTGTCGACGATCCCGCTGACCATCGGCATGAACAGCCTGCGCATCGGCATCATCGGGGTGACGGTGAACATCTGGGGCATCCAGATGGCCGAGGGCTTCCTGCACTTCTTCGAAGGCTGGATCATCTTCATGGCCTGCATGTCGCTGCTGCTGGCCGAGATGTGGCTGCTGCTGCGTTTCGCCCGCCCGCGCCGCACGCTGCGCGAGGCGTTCGTGCTGGAGCCCCCGGCCCCGCCGCCGCCGGGCGCGGTGGTTCGTGACCGTGCCGTGCCGCTGACGCTGTGGGTGGCGATCGGGCTGGTGGGGCTCGCCGGGCTGGCCAACACCTTCACCCCGCAGCGCGATCTGATCAAGCCGCAGCGCAAGGACTTCCTCGACTTCCCGCTGTCGGTCGAGGGCTGGCGCGGGCAGCGCGACCGGCTCTCCAGCGTCGAACTGGATGTGCTGAAGCTCGACGACTACATCTACGCGAACTATCGCAACGAGCGCAACCAGGCGATCAACTTCTACGTTGCGTGGCACGACATCCAGGGCCGCGGCACGGTCTCCACCCACTCGCCGCGCTCGTGCATGCCGGGCGGGGGCTGGAACATCACCGAGTTCGACGAGCGGCAACTGCCCGGGCTGGGCGCGAACGGCGCGGCGCTGCCGGTCAACCGGGCGGTAATCAAGAAGGGCGAGCAGGCGCAGGTCGTCTACTACTGGTTCCACCAGCGCGGTCGTGCGCTGACCGGCGAATTCGCGATCAAGTGGTTCATCTTCTACGACGGGATGACCCGCGGCCGTACCGACGGCGGTCTGGTGCGCTTCGTCGCGCCGATGCAGCCCGGCGAGGGCATCGAGGATGTCGACCGCCGGCTGGTCGACTTCATTGCGGTGATGGGGCCGCGCCTGAAGCCCTATCTGCCCGACTGAGAACGACCGATGTCTGCCCTGCTCGCCATGATGACGGCGCTGGTGATCAGCATCGCGCTCACGCCGCTGATGATCCGGCTGGCGCCACGGCTGCGCATGGTCGACATGCCCGACCCGCGCAAGGTGCACGCGATTCCGGTGCCGCGCGTGGGCGGGCTGGGCATCGCGGTGGGGACGCTGCTGGCGATCGTGCTGTTCGTGCCGATCGACCCGATTCTGAGCTGGTACCTGTTCGGTGCGCTGGTGCTGGTGGCCTTCGGCGCGGCGGACGACTCGATGGAACTGGGCCACTACGTGAAGTTCGTCGGCCAGTTCATTGCCGTGATCCCGATCGTCTGCATCGGCGATCTGTGGGTCACGACGCTGCCGCTGATCGACTGGCAACTGCCGGAGTGGCTCGGCAAGTCGTTCACCGTGATCGCGATCGTCGGGGTGATCAACGCGATCAACCACTCCGACGGGCTGGACGGTCTGGCCAGCGGCGAGGCGCTGATGAGCTTCGCGGCGATCGCCTATCTCGCCTATCTCGCGGGCGGCGGGCAGTGCGTCGCCTTCGCTGCGGCCGCTGCCGGCGGCATTCTCGGCTTCCTGCGCTTCAACACCCACCCGGCACGCGTGTTCATGGGCGACGCCGGCAGCCAGTTCATCGGCTACACGCTGGGCGTGATGGTGGTGCTGCTCACCCAGAAGGTGAATCCCGCACTCAGCATGGCGCTGCCGGCGCTGCTGCTCGGGCTGCCGATCATCGACATCATCGCCGTGTTCGCCCAGCGCATCTACGGCGGGATGAACTGGTTCAAGGCGACGAAGAACCACATCCACCACCGGCTGCTCGCGATCGGCTTCCAGCACTATCAGGCGGTGCTGATCATCTACACGGTGCAGGCGGTGATGGTGATCAACGCGGTCAATCTCGCCTACGAATCCGACCTGCTGATCATCGGGCTGTATCTGGCGCTGTGCGCGCTGGTGTTCCTGTCGCTCGTTCTCGCCGAGCGTACCGGCTGGCGCGCCGACGTCGGCGGGCGGCAGTGGGTGATTCTCGGGCTGCTCGACTCGATCCGCGCCAGCAACGTGCTCGCCGTGCTGCCGCGCTGGTTCGTGCACGTGGCGGTGCCGGTGTTCATGGTGGTCAGCGCCTTCGCCGTGCGCGAGGTCACGCCGGACACGCAGGGGGCGCTGATCCTGATCGCGGTGATGCTGATCGTCTACCTGCCGCTGCGCAACGCGTGGCAGGGCGAATACCTGTCGCGGCTGGCCGTGTACGCGCTGATTCCGATGCTGGTGTGGTCGTGCCAGCTGAGCTGGGGCGGGCACGCCGCCGGGCTGTGGGCGTGGTCGGGCTGGTTCTTTGCCGCGCTGGGCGTGTGCGTGCTGCTCGCGGCGAAGTTCGCCGCCGATCGCGAGCAGTTCGCGCCCAACACGATGGATTTCCTTCTCGTGCTGTTCGTCGTGGTGGCCGGCTTCATGCTCGATGCCGGCGCGATCGAGTCGGCGTGGCTGGGCAGCCTGCTGGTGCAGGTGGTGATCCTGTTCTACGGCTGCGAGCTGATCATGCGCATGAGTCGTGCCGGGGCGAACCTGCTCTCCGGCGCGGCCGCGGTCGCCGTCGGGCTGATCGTCCTGCAGGGCGTGTTCTGACAACCCTCTTCACCGATTCCCTCTACTTCCCCCGGAGAACGACATGGCCCCCGCCAACAGCAACGGCAAGGTCGCGCTGATCACTGGCGTCACCGGGCAGGACGGCGCCTACCTCGCCGAGCTGCTGCTGCACAAGGGCTACACCGTGCACGGCATCAAGCGTCGCACGTCGCTGTTCAACACCAACCGCATCGACCACCTGTACGAAGACCCGCACGTGACCGATCGCCGGTTCATCCTGCACTATGGCGATCTCACCGATTCGAGCAGTCTGGTGCGCATCATGCAGCAGGTGCAGCCCGACGAGCTGTACAACCTCGCTGCGCAGAGCCACGTCGCGGTGTCGTTCGAGGAGCCGGAGTACACGGCCAACTCGGACGCGCTGGGGGCGCTGCGGCTGCTGGAGGCGATCCGCATCCTCGGGCTGGAGAAGAAGACGCGCTTCTATCAGGCGTCGACGTCGGAGCTCTACGGGCTGGTGCAGGAGATTCCGCAGAAGGAGACCACGCCCTTCTACCCGCGCTCGCCGTACGCGGTGGCCAAGCTCTACGCGTACTGGATCACCGTCAACTACCGCGAGTCGTACGGGATCTACGCCTGCAACGGCATCCTGTTCAACCACGAGTCGCCGATCCGCGGCGAGACCTTCGTCACGCGCAAGATCACCCGCGCGCTGGCGCGCATGAAGCTCGGGCTGCAGGACTGCCTGTACCTGGGCAACATGGACTCGAAGCGCGACTGGGGGCACGCCCGGGACTACGTCGAGATGCAGTGGCTGATGCTGCAGCAGGCGAAGCCCGAGGACTTCGTGATCGCCACCGGCGTGCAGTACAGCGTGCGCGAATTCGTCGAGATCGCGGCAAAGGAGCTCGGCATGACGATCTCCTGGCAGGGCAGGGGCGTCGACGAGATCGGCGTCGACGGCCACGGACGCAAGGTGGTGGCGGTGGACCCGCGCTACTTCCGGCCGGCCGAGGTGGAGACGCTGCTCGGCGATGCGACGAAGGCGCGCGAGAAGCTCGGCTGGACGCCGCGCACGACCTTCGCCGAACTGGTGCAGGAGATGGTGCTGGAGGATCTGCGCAGCGCCGAGCGCGATGAGCTGATCCGCAAGCACGGCTACAAGGCGTTCGCCTTCCATGAGTAGGCTGCTCGACGCGGGCAGCCGCATCTTCGTCGCCGGCCACCGCGGGCTGGTCGGCTCGGGCATCCTGCGCCGCCTGCAGGCGGGCGGGTATCGCAACCTGATCACCCGCACCCACGCCGAGCTCGATCTGCTGGAGCAGCAGGCGGTGCGGGCATTCTTCGCGCAGGAGAAGCCCGATGTCGTGGTGCTCGCGGCGGCGAAGGTGGGCGGCATCGCCGCCAACAACACGTATCGCGGCCA
>CANGUQ010000388.1 GCA_947456915.1 Betaproteobacteria bacterium | reverse complement strand
TGCGCGTCCTCGCCAGCGGCAGGCACCGGTTCGGCACTCATCGCAGCGCCTGCAGCATCTTCTGGATGCGCTTGACCGACACCGGTGCGGGCGTGCGCAGCTCCTGCGCGAACAGCGAGATGCGCAACTCCTCCAGCTGCCAGCGCAGCGCGTCGCACTGCGCGGCGACTTCGGCGCCGGCTGCGCCCGCGAGGCAGGCGCGCGTCGTGTCGATCTCGCGCGCGAGCGCTGCAATCGATTCCGCGTGGCGCCGGTCGCGCTCCGGGTTGCCGGGATACTTCTGCAGCCGCAACTCGATGCCCTTCAGATAGCGCGCGAGGTGCGCGAGCTGGTCCCACGACGTCGCGCGCATGAATCCCCGGTACACGAGCGCGCCCAGCTGCACCCGGGCCTCGGCGGCAGGGCGCGCTGCCGCCACCGGCGGCCTGGCCACCAGCGCCGCAGCCTTCGCATGACCGAGCGCGATCTGCGTGAACAGCCGCAGCCCGGCCTCGGCCACCGCCGGCAGGCGCGTGCGTGCGCGCGCGCGCTGCTGCTCGTATTGCGCGAGGCTGCGCGGCAGCGGATCGTCGCCGACGAAGGCGCGGTCGGCGATCGCCGCCACCACGTCCTCGATCCAGTCCTCGGCAGAGGCGAGGGCGCGCAGCGCGAGCAGCGCGTCCTTCTGGTCGCGTACGCGCTTCTCCAGCATGCGCAGCGGCTCCCTGAGTTCCAGGCGCAGCAACCGCACCACGCCATCGCGCGTCGCCGCAGCGGCAGCCGCTTCCGTGTCGAACAGCCGCAGCGCGACGCTCGCACCCTCGTCCTCGATACCGGGATGCGCGGTCAGTCGCTTGCCGCCGCGGGTGAGCGCGATCGACGCCGGCAGCTCGCCGAAGTCCCAGCGCGTAATGCCGGTGCGCTCGAAGCTCGCCCCGGCCTCGGCCACCGCGATCTGCGCAGCCTGTCCCAGCCGCGCGCGCAGCGCAGCGAGGTCGCGACCCATCGCGAGTTCCTGCCCGCCGTCGTCGATCACCCGATAGTTCATCCGCAGATGCGCCGGCATGTCCGCGGCGATCGAGCGCCAGAACTCCGCCGGCACGTCCTCGCCGGTCTCGCGCCTCACGAAGGTGCCGAATGCGTCGGCGAACGCGGGCCGCGCAGCCTTCCCCGACGCCGCCGCGCGATCGACCTCGTCGAGCAGCCGCGTCACCTGCTCGGGCACCGGCACCAGCTGCCGGCGCAGGCCCTTGGGCAGCGCCTTCATGCAGTACGCGACCTTGTCGCGGATCATTCCCGGCACCAGCCAGTCGAGCTGCCCGGGATCGATCCGGTTCAGCACCGGCAGCGGCACGCTCACCGTGACGCCGTCGAGAGGATGCCCCGGATCGAAGCGATAGGTCAGGCGCAGCGACAGCGCGTCGACGCTCCAGCGCTCCGGATACAGCGTCTCGGTCACGCTGGCGGCCGCGTGGCGCATCAGGTACTCGCGCGTCATCCGCAACGTCGCCGGATCGGCCGCCTCGGCCTGCCGCCGCCAGCGCTCGAAGCCATGCCCGTTGTGGATGCCCGCGGGAATGCGCTCGGCGTAGAACGCGGCGATCGCCTCGGGATCGATCAGCACGTCCTTGCGTCGCGCCTTGTGCTCGAGCGCCTCGACCTCGCGCGCGAGCCGCCGGTTGTGCTCGAGAAACGCCGGCAGCGGCTGCGGTGCGTAGCCACCGTCGACCAGCCCCTCGCGGATGAAGATCAGGCGCGAGGCGGCGGGATCGATCGGTCCGTAGTGCACCTTGCGCCGTGCCACCAGCGTCAGTCCGAACAGCGTCACGCGCTCGAACGCCACCACCATCGCGCGTTCGCGCTCCCAGTGCGGATCGAAGTGTTCGCGGCGCACCAGGCTGCCCGCCACGCGCTCGATCGTGTCCGGATCGGTACGCGCGAGCGTGCGCGCATAGAGGCGGGTGGTCTCGGTGAGCTCCGCGGCCACCACCCACTTCGGTTGCGCCTTGCGCAGTCCGGAAGACGGGTGCACCTGGAAGCGGATGCCGCGCGCGCCAGCGTACCCCTCGCCGTCGTCGAGCCTGAAGCCGATGTTGCCGATGAAACCGGCGAGCAGCGCGCGGTGCAGCAGCTCCGGCGGTGCCGCCGCCTCGTTCACCTTCCAGCCCAGTTCGCCGACGGTTGCGGCGAGCTGCGAATGCACGTCACGCCACTCGCGCAGCCGGCGCGGCGAGAGAAACAGCGCCTGCATCGCCTCGGCGTGCTTGCGCTGGCTCTTGCGGTGATGGAGGGCGTCTTCGTGAAACGCCCACAGCGCAAGCAGCGTCGCGAAGTCCGAGGCCGGATCGACGAACTGCGCGTGCGCGCGGTCGGCGGCCTCGCTCTGCTCGAACGGGCGCTCGCGCGGATCCTGCACCGCCAGCCCCGCGCACACGATCAGCGCCTCCATCAGGCAACCGTGCTCGCGCGCGGCCACCAGGACCCGCGCCAGGCGCGGGTCCGTCGGGAAACGCGCGAGTTCGCGCCCGACCGGTGTGAGCCGGCGCGCCTCGTCGATCGCGCCCAGTTCGTTCAGCAGCTGGTAGCCGTCGGCGATCGCGCGCGGACTGGGCGGATCGATGAACGCGAACTGCGCGATCTCGGGCAGGCCGAGCGACTTCATGCGCAGGATCTCCGGGTCGGTGAACTCGGGACGGCCGGCGAACGCCTGCTCGTCGTAGAGCCGGATGCAGATGCCCGGCCCGAGCCGGCCGCAGCGCCCGGCACGCTGGTTGGCCGCCGCGCGCGAGATCGGCTCCACCTGCAGCATCTCGACCTTGTTGCGGAAGCTGTAGCGCTTCACCCGCGCGGTGCCGGTGTCGATCACGTAGCGCACGCCCGGTACCGTGAGCGAGGTCTCGGCCACGTTGGTGGCGAGCACGATGCGCCGTGCGCCACCGGGCCTGAACACCCGCTCCTGCTCCTCGAACGACAGACGCGCATACAGCGGCAGGATCTCGAAGCCCTTCGGATGGTGCTTGCGCAGCGCCTCGGCGGTGCCGCGGATCTCGCGCTCGCCGGGCAGGAACACGAGGATGTCGCCGCCCGCCGGCCCGGCCGCCGCCCGCTCGCGCGCGAGTTCGTCCACCGCATCGAGGATCGGCTGCGCCGGATCGTCGTCGGCGGTGACCTCGTCATCGGGAGCTGCGGCGGGGCGCCAGCGCACCTCGACCGGATACAGCCGCCCCGACACCTCGATCACCGGTGCGTCGGCGAAGAACGCGGAGAAGCGCGCTGCGTCGATCGTGGCCGAGGTGACGATCAGCTTCAGATCCGGACGGGCACCGACCAGCTGCCGCAGATAACCCAGCAGGAAGTCGATGTTCAGGCTGCGCTCGTGCGCCTCGTCGATGATCAGCGTGTCGTAGGCGCTCAGGCGCGGGTCGTGCGCGATCTCCGCCAGCAGGATGCCGTCGGTCATCAGCTTGACCAGGCTCTCGCGCGAGATCTGGTCCGAGAAGCGCACCTTGTAGCCCACCACGCCGCCCAGCGGCGTGGCGAGCTCCTGCGCGATGCGCGCGGCCACGCTGCGCGCGGCAAGGCGGCGCGGCTGGGTGTGACCGATCAGCCCGTGCACGCCGCGCCCGAGCTCCAGGCAGATCTTCGGCAACTGCGTGGTCTTGCCCGAGCCCGTCTCGCCGCAGACGATCACCACCGGATGGGCGCGGATCGCGGCAGCGATCTGCTCGCGCTTGCCCGAGACCGGCAGTTCCTCCGGATATCCGATCTGCGGCACCCCGGCACGGCGGCGCGCGATGTCGGCAGCGGAGAAGCGCGAGGGAGAAGCGAGAGCCAAATCAGGGGCGCAGCGCGCGGGGGAAACGGCGGAGGCCGCGATTGTAGAGCGGCGGTGCGCACGGCGGCCGGCGGCGCCGCAGCGGCGCACGAAACGAAACGGCCGCAGCAAGCGCTGCGGCCGTGCACTGCGATTCGACTGCCTTGCCGCACGTCGGACCCGCGGAGTACAGCGTCCACGCGTCCCGGCGCGGCCGGGTCGAAGCGATGAAGCCGGTCAGCTGCGCCGCGCCTGCACCGTGGTGGAGGTCGAGGCCGTGGTCGACGCCTGCGCGCCGTCCGTCGACTTCATCGCCGCGCCCGGACACGCCTGCGCGACGCCCGCCGTCATGACCGACGCAGCCACCGTCAATGCCACGACCGCGGAGAACTGCAGCAATCGACTAGACATCGGATCACCTCCTTTCAGTGAACACGGCACATGCCGTCGCTGCACGTTAGCAGAGCGACGCAGACGCGGCAATTTCCGCGCGTTGACCAGCCCGCCCACGCGTGGCGAGTGCACGGGCAAGCCGCAGACGGCTCACCCTGACGCGTGCCGGTCCCGTGCCGTGCCACTCGCGGGCACCGTATCCGCCGGGCAGGCGAGTGCACAAGGACCGCCGCACGCGCCCGGTGCGCAC
>CANGUQ010000387.1 GCA_947456915.1 Betaproteobacteria bacterium | reverse complement strand
GAGCGTCTGCGCGAACACCCGCGCGCTGCCCCAGTCGACGGCGTCGAACAGCGAGCGGTCGATACGGCTCGCCGCGATCAGCGCATAGCCTCCGTCCTCGGCCGGTTGCAGCACGACATCGGCGCCCGTGGCGAGTGCTGCGCAGGCCGCACGCAGGTTGTCGCTCGTGCGGTGCGCACAGTCGCTGCCGATCAGCACCGGGCAGCGTTCACGGGCGAGCGCGTCGGCGAGCGCGCCGTGCATCCGCTCGCCCAGATCGGCTCCGGCCTGCGTGCGCAGCGCGAGCGGCAGCCGGCGCGCCGCCTCGACGAAGAACGCGTGCGAGGTGTCCGGCGTGCACCAGAGTTCGAGCTCGGCGTCGAGCGTCGCGGCGGCGGTTGCCGCGGCATCGAGGACGTGTTGCGCGAGCAGGCAGTGCAGCTGCGCGGCACCCTGCGCACCCAGCGCCGGGATCAGCCGCGTCTTCACCCGGCCTGCGACCGGCGCCCGGGCGAACACCTGCAGCACGGCTCTCGTCGTCGCGGTCACGACGGCTTGCGCTCGTAGCGCGCGTGCAGCCGCTCGGGCGGCACGCCGAGGAAATACGCGAGCCGCAACCGCCACATCAGCACGATCGTTCGCCACACACCGTCCCGCTCCCAGCGCCGGCCCGAGGTGACCACGCGCGCGCGCACACAGGCCGGCGCGCTGCAACGGCGCAGGCGACGCGACAGTTCGATGTCTTCCATCAGTGGCTGTCGCGGGAAGCCGCCGACCCGGTCGAACGCCTCGCGCCGCACGAACAGCGCCTGATCGCCGGTGGCGATGCCGGTCAGTCGTGACCGCAGGTTCATCATCGCCGCGACCACACGCAGCATCGGGTGGCGGCCCTCGATGCGCACGTCGAAGCGGCCCCACGCGCGCTGCGCGAGCGCGGCATCGATCAGCCGGTCCGCGTCCGGCGGCAGCAGCGTGTCGGCGTGCAGGAACAGCAACTGCTCGCCGCGCGCAGCCTGCGCACCGGCGTTCATCTGCAGCGCGCGCCCGCGCTCGGCCATGATCACCGCGGCGCCATGTGCGCGTGCGCGTGCCACCGTGTCGTCGTGGCTGCCGCCATCGACCACCAGTACCTGCGCACCGCGATCGCTCAGCGGCCGCAGCGCAGCGAGCGCGCGTGCGATGCCGCCGGCCTCGTTGAGCACCGGCAGCACGATCGACAGGCGGACGGCCTCGGGCGCCATCGCGCTCACGCGGTGGTGACACCGGCGGCAGCGGGCGTTGCCGCTGCGCCTGCGGGCACGGCATCGGCTGTGGCCGCGGCGAGCGACCCGCCGCAGCTCGACCCCTGTCCGGCGGTGCAGCCGTAGCAGTGATCCGCCACCGCGATCGGCAGCCCGGCGAGCGCTGCGGCGGTGAGCTCGCTCAGGTGCGTGCGTGCACGCCCGCCTGCGCGCAGCGGCAATCCCAGCATCTGGTTGAAGTCGCAGTCGTAGACCCAGCCTTGCCAGTCGACGCTGATCAGCGATCGGCACATCACGCTGGCGAGGTTGTCCGCGCGGTGGGCGCTGCGCAGCAGGGCGACATAGCCGTCGAACGCGCCGCTGGAAATCAGTGTGCTGCCGAAGCGCTGGATCGGCATGTTGGCGAGCGTGTACAGGCGGTCGAACACGATGCCGTGGCGGGAAGCCAGTTCGCGCCGGTACGCGGCCTCGAGCGCGTCCTGCGCCGGTGGCAGCGATGGGCCGGCCGGGTTGTAGACGAGGTTGAGCACCAGCGCCGTCCCGGGCGAGGCACCCTGCGTCGTGGCCGAGCGTCCGTAGCCCAGTGCGTTGAGCCGACGCAGCGCCTCGATGCTGGCTGCGTGCACGCCCCGCCCGCGCTGCGCGTCGACGTTGTCCTCGAGGTAGCAGGGCAGCGATGCGTTGATCTCCACCCGGTGCTCGGCGAGAAACGCCGCCAGATCCTCATGGCCCGGCTCGAGCAGGATGGTGAGGTTGCAGCGGTCGATGACGCGCAGCCCTCGGGCGCGCGCCGCGCGCACGAGATCGCGGAAGTGCGGGTTCATCTCCGGCGCACCGCCGGTCAGATCGAGCGTGGGTACCTGCGAGGCGGCGATGAAATCGATCACCTGCGCAGCCGTCTCCCCGTTCATCTGCTCGGTACGCCGCGGGCTTGCGGCGACGTGGCAGTGCAGGCACTGCTGGTTGCACAGATAGCCGAGATTGACCTGCAGCGTGTCGAGGCTGCCGCGCCGTATCGCTGGAAAGTCGCTCGGTTGCAGTCGGGGCAGGGTGGCGTGCATCGTGCGGCGTCTTCGTCAGTGGCGCAGGGAGTCGGGGTCGTGCGGCGCGGCGGCGCAAGGTGGCGGCGCCAGGGCCGCGGCGCCGGGCGTGGTGCCGGCGCGAAGGTGTCTGACCAGCGCCGGCACGAGCGCAAACAGGCCGAGCAGGGCGAGCGCGGCGAGCGTCTGCGGCGACATCAGCTCGGCGGTGGATTCGATCCTGCCCAGCGACTGGCCGAGATTGGCAAACACGAACACCCCAGGCAGGATGCCGATCGCCGTGGCGGCCACGAAGGTGCGCAGCGTGACCGCGGAAAACGCCGCCGCGATGTTCACCAGCCAGAATGGAAACAGCGGCACCAGCCGCAGGAAGAGCAAGTAGCTGAACGCGTTGTCGCTGAAGCCCGCGTCGATGCGCGCGAGCATTCCGGCTGGCGCGGTTGCCACCGTCGCCCGGGCCTGCCGGGCGCTCGGCAGTGTCGCGGGCGCGATGCGCTCCAGACCGAGCTTGCGCCGCGCTGCATCCGCCACCAGATAGCGCGCGGCGAGGAAGGCGCAGGTTGCGCCCGCCGTCGCACCGATCAGGATCACCAGCGAGCCTGCCCAGCGGCCGAACAGCATGCCGCAGGTCAGCGACAGCAGCACTGCGCCGGGAACGCTGAGGGCGGTCGTCGCGACGTAGACGAGCAGCGCGAGCAGCAGCGCCTGCGCGTAGTGCTCGTCGGTCCACGCCAGCAGCTGCGCGCGGTGGCTCCTGATCGTGTCGAGGGACAGATACTGCGGTCCGCCGAGCACGAAGAACGCGACCACGCCGCCGGCAAGGACGAGCGCGATCAGCAGCTTGAGCAGTGTCGAGCCGCGCTGCAGGCGCAGTCCGAGCTGGCGACGGGGCAGTCTCACGCGGGCCCCCGCAGGCCGAAGATGCGCCGGATCCACGTTCGTACGCGCGGCGTGAGCGCGGCCTTCAGCCGCTGATCGGCGACCCGCCGGTTGATCTGCGCGAATGTCGGATAGACGTGGATCACGCCAGAGATGTCCGCCGCCTTCATCCGCTTCGCCATTGCCAGCGCGTATTCGGCGATCGCTTCCCCGGCGTGGGCCCCGACCAGCGTCGCGCCGAGCAGCCGTCCCGAACGATCGGTGAGGATGCGCGCGAAACCGGCGGTCTCGCCCTCGGTGCGTGCGCGGTCCAGCTCGGCGAAGTCGAACCGGTAGCTGGAGCACTCGACGCCGGCGGCGCTCGCCTGCGTCTGCGACAGCCCCACGCGTGCGAGTTCGGGGTCGGTGAACGTGCACCAGGGCACCACGCGCGACTCCACCTTCGCCGGCAGCCGGAACAGCGCGTTGCGCAGCACGATACCTGCGTGATGCTCCGCGACGTGCGTGAACTGCTGGCGCCCGGCGGCGTCGCCGGCGACGAAGACGTCGGGGTTGGTGGTGCGCAGGCGTTCGTCGTTGACGATCTTCCCGTCGCGCACCTCGATCCCGGCATGCTCCAGGCCGAGTCCCTCGTGATTCACCAGGCGTCCGGCCGCAATCAGCAGGTGCGTCGACTCGACCCGCTGCGATTCACCGCCGGTCTGGTCCCCTCGCCCCGTCGTGTACTGGACACTGATCGCACCTGCATGGCCGCCGACTGCCGTCGGGCGCGCGCCGAGGATGAACCGCACGCCATCGCGCGCCATCGCCGCCTGCACCACAGCGGCCGCATCGGCGTCCTCGCGCGGCAGCAGCTGAGGGTCCCGGGCGATCAGCGTGACGCGGCTGCCCAGTCGGGCGAACGCCTGCGCGAGTTCGCACCCGACCGGCCCGGCGCCGACCACGATCAGCGAGGGCACGTCCTCGTTCAGCGAGAACACGGTCTCGTTGGTCAGATACGGCACGCGGTCCAGTCCCGGAATCGGCGGTACTGCCGGCCGCGAGCCCGTGGCGAGCACGAACCTGCGCGCGCTCAGGCGCCGGCCGGCGACCTCGAACGTGCGCGGGTCGACGAAGCGCCCCCCCGCGAGCAGCACCTCCACACCCAGCCCGCGCAGGCGCTGCGGGCTGTCGTGCGGCTCGATGCCGGCGATCACCTGCTGCACGCTGCGCAGCGCGGCTGCGATCGTGCCGGCGGGCGCGGCCGAAAGCGGCGGGCCCGAGACGCCCGGCTCCGGGTTGTCCGGCCCGCCGCCGCG
>CANGUQ010000386.1 GCA_947456915.1 Betaproteobacteria bacterium | reverse complement strand
TCTGCGCGGAAATCGACCCTGACCCCTTTTCTCTGCGGCAGCATGCCTGTGCGGAAATGGACCCTGACCCCTTTTTCTCTTTTTCTCTTTTTCTCGTGCAGGAGGCGATCCGGATCGCCTGCCGCCATCGTCGACGCCTTCGCGTCGGCGATCCGGCGCTGGCGAACACCGTGCGCGGCACGCAGAGCGCGCTCGATCGTGGCATCGACGCGCAGCGCTGGATCGGCCGCATCTGACCCGCACTTGCACGCCATTCGCGGTCTGCCCGTCCATGTCGGTCGAGCGTCGATCCGCAGGCGGGGCCTCAGTGATCGACCAGACGCGAGCGCTGCTCGGGCGTCAGCAGGCTGCACTGCGCGTGATGCCCGAACCAGCGATACCGGTTGCGGGCGACGGCCAGCCCGCATCGGCTGCGGGGCGCAGCGCCGGGATCACGGTCGACGGCCAGCCCGCATCGGCTGCGGGGCGCAGCGCCGGGATCACGGTCGACGGCGAGCCCGCATCGGCTGCGGGGCGCAGCGCCGGGATCACGGTCGACGGCGAGCCCGCATCGGCTGCGGGGCGCAGCAGCAGACGACGGGGCGCAGCAGCAGACGACGGTGCGCAGCCGCGGTATTGGCCGCCACAGCGCTGGGCTATCATCGATGCGCGGCGCGAACCCGCGCGAAGGACACGCAATGCTCGAGGCACAGAAGCAGCCGACGATCTACCGCCATGCGCGTGTAGGCGACATCGACATCCACTACGACTTCGTCGATTACACCGAGCCGTGGTCCACGGCACCTGCGCCGACGTTCCTGATGTACTCCGGCTACTGCCGCAGCCTCGAATTCTGGCGCGGCTGGGTGCCGCCGCTGTCGGGCAGCTACCGTATCCTGCGCATGGATCCGCGCGGCTACGGCCACACTACCAAGCCGGCGCCCGGCGACACGCTGCGCATCGACCAGGTGGCCAACGATGCGCTCGGGTTGATGGATCACCTGGGCATCGACAAGGTGCACTGGGTCGGAGACTCGACCGGCGGCGCGGTAGGGCTGATGACCGCGCTGCTCGCACCCGAACGCGTGTCGTCGATCACCTTGTGCAACACCACCGCGAAGATGGCGCCAGTGACCGTGGATACCTATGCGCTGGGCGAGAAGGATCAGGCCGCGGCGATCGAGCGCTACGGGGTTGGCGAGTGGTGCAGGCGTACGCTGAAGTACCGGATGGACATCACCAAGGTGCCGCCCGAGGTCGGCGAGTGGGTGGCCAACGACATGGACCGCGTGCCGCGGCACGTGGCGATCGCGGTGTTCCGGCTGTTCTCGACGGTCGACCTCTGGCCGCGGCTGGCCGAGATCAAGGCGCCGACGTTGCTGATCGTCGGCAACACCTGTCCCGACGGTCGGCGCGATCAGATGACCGACATGGCGCGCACGATGCAGGATGCCGAGATCATGTATCTCGACGGCTTCGACTACGGCATCCACTTCCTCGCGCCCCAGGCCTGCGTCGCTGCCGTGCGCGCGTTCCTCGGCAAGCGGGGCATGTAGCCGAGGTGCAGTCGGGACGACTATTCCGCCGTCACCTTCGCTGCCCTGACCACCTTGCCCCAGCGCGCCACCTCGACCTTGATGTAGGCGGCGAACTGGTCGGGCTTCATCAGCAGCGGCTCAGCGCCCTGCCCTTCGAGGAAGGTGACGAACTCGGCGCTCCTGACCACCTGCTCGGTCGCGTCGTAGAGCCGGCTGACGATCGCTCGCGGCGTCTTTGCCGGCGCGACGATGCCGCTCCACGAATTGACGTCGAACCCTTTCAGGCCCTGCTCGCTGATCGTCGGCAGGTCGGGCAGTGCCGCCGAGCGTTCCAGCGTCGCCATGCCGATCGCGCGCAGCTTGCCTGACTTGATGTGGCCCGACAGCGCGACCATGCCGGTGCACAGCATCTGCACCCGTCCTCCGACGACGTCTGCAACGGCCAGCGCGCCGCCCTTGTAGGGGATATGGATCATGTCGACACCGGCCATCGTCTTGAACAGCTCGCCGCACAGATGCGGAGAGCCGCCATTGCCCGACGACCCGAAGGTGAGCTGGCCAGGCTTGGCTTTCGCCAGCGCGATCAGTTCCCTGATGTTGTTCGCCGGCACCGAGGGCCCGACGGTCATCACGTACGGGACAGTGGCGAACACGGCGATCGGCGCGAAGTCGCGTACCGGATCGTAGGTAAGATTCGGGTAGACACTCGGTCCGACCGACATCGGACCGGCAACGGCCATCAGCAGCGTGTGGCCATCCGGCGCCGAGCGCGCAGCGATCTCCGAACCGAGTGTTCCGCTCGCGCCGGACCGGTTGTCCACCACCACCTGCTGGCCGAGCACGCTGGTCAGACGCAGCGCGATGCCGCGGCCGAGAATGTCGTTGCTGCTGGCCCCGGGGGGATACGGCACGATCAGGCGGATCGGGCGGCTGGGATACGCCTGCGATTGCGCCTGGGCGAATGATGCACCGAGCGCCACGCCGAGGACGGCAATGACCTGCGCTGGCGTGCGTGCGCGCGAGGCGCGGCGGGCAACACGCGGCGACGATTCGGACTGGCTCACGCCTGACTCCTCCGGTCTTTCTCTGACGCCGACGTGAACGCCGGTCGGATGTGGAATGCCGCTCGACGGCAGCGGGGATACTGCCGGTGATCGGACAACGCCCGCGAGTCGTGCCGCACCGCTCAGGGCGTGCTCGCCCGGCCGTCGCAGCAGATGCGGCCGTCAGCGCCCGCGGTTCCGGTTGATGAATGCCAGGGTCTCGCGCGCACAGCGGTCAGGCGCACTGGCCGCAACATGATAGGAGTTGCCTGGCAGCACCAGCAACTCCGAGTCGGGAATCATCTTCTGCCACGCCCGGGTCTGCTCGACCGAGCCGAGTGCGCTGCCCTCGGTGGTGATGACCAGCGTCGGGCACTTGATCTTCGGCAGTGCGTCGGTGATGTTGGCTACCGCGATGGTGCCGATGAAGCCGAGCTGGGTGGATACGGCGGTGCGTCCCATCAGCTCGGTCCACCAGAGCGCGCCCTCCGGCGGGAAGCCGTCACCGAGCCGGCCAGCCATCGTGCGGCGCGCCCACGCGATCACGCCGTGGTCGATGAATTCCCGTTCCCACCCCGGCGTGCTCGACGTGGTCTTCTCGCGCAACGGAGCGGGCGTGCCGGCTACGGTCAGTGTGAGTACCCGTTCCGGGCAACGGGCTGCGAAATGGCGCGCCAGCGTGCCACCGAGCTTGGCCCCTATCAGATGGAAGCGCTCGACGCCCTGCGACGCCAGAATTGCCAGCACATCATCGACCAGACCGTCGAGCGTCCATGGGTAATCGGCGGGCATCACGGTGCTGCGGCCGAAACCGCGCATGTCGGGGCGGATCACCCGGAACTGGCGGGCCAGATGCGGCACCCAGCCGTACCAGACCAGACCCGCTTCCGCGTTTCCGTGGAGCATGACCACCGTCTCCGGTGTCGTCCACGGATCGGTGAAGTCGTCGACCTCGTAGTGGAGTTCGACCCCCGGCTCGCGCTGGAAGATGGGCATCTGCTGCGTTCCTCCTGTGCAGGGCCGCCGCTGCGACGCCGGTCTGCCATTCCGGAAAAGGGGCCTGGCCCCTTTTTCCGGCCCCTTTTTCCTGCGAGTTCGCCCCTGGCGTGGCGCAGCGTCCTGTCTGCCCTGGTCTCGTCGAGATCGGCGCCGCGGCGGGCGGTATCGGCGCGTGCAGTCATCAGCTCTGGCTGCACGGATGCCGCCGGCGACGAACACGAACTCTTCTTCGGCCTGACCGGTGCGCTCGCTGCGCACCGGAACGGACTTGCTGCGGGTGATGAGCGGCGTGTGCTGCGGATGGATGCCGGCGTGACCCGCCGTGCAGGGCAGTACGACGACCCCACCGTGACGCAGAAGATACTCCTTTCAGCGCTGATCGCGTCCGCGCGAAACGCGGGTCATGGTATTCCGGCGATCCCGCTGCGCGTGCGAGCCGGTACGGTGAACCTGCGGCAACGCAGCGCCGACGGCGGCCGGCGGCGCATCGACCCGAGGCTGCGGCCCGCAGCCGGCAGTTCATCGCGGCTTGCAGGGGCGTTCGAACAGGAGGTTCGCGGCACGGCCAGCGCTGCGCCACGTTCCAGCCCGAGTCGCGAGCGTGCCGGCGCTCCGGGGCCGTACCGCGACCCTTGCGCGCGACGGGCCGATCATCCGCGCGGCTGCTGCAGGGTCGTGCAAATCTCCGGGCGTTCGCCGCGCAGATGCGCCCGGGCGATCGGGACAGGCGCCCGCTGCTTCGCCCGGGCGAGAGGCGGCGCGGCATCGTCGAGGTCGATCTTCAGCAGGCTGCCGGCGCCGCGACCCGCAGGGTCGAAGCCGATTCGATGCCGGCTGCTGCCCGCGATGGGTCTCCTGCAGGCAGCATGCCATCACCGGC
>CANGUQ010000385.1 GCA_947456915.1 Betaproteobacteria bacterium | reverse complement strand
TGTGCCCTGACACGCAATGACAGGGTAGTGAAATTCACACAGTGAAGTTTTTCATCTGTTTTTCACTGCCCTGATGCTGCGCATAATGCGTCCGCAGCGGTGCCGCTGTCCAGCGACGCCCGTCCCCTCCCCGAAGGAGAATCCCATGCCCCGCAACGTGCTCGTCCTTGGCGCCTCGTACGGTTCGCTGTTCGCGACCAAGCTGCTGCTCGCCGGCCACTCGGCCACGCTCGTGTGCACGGCCGGCACCGCCGCGCTGATCAATCGCGAAGGCACGCGCGTGGCGTTCCCGGTACGCGGAGTCCCCGGGCTGGTCGAGGTCGATTCCTCGGCGCTGCCCGGCGCGCTGTGCGCTGCCACGCCCGAGGCGGTCGATCCCGCCGGCTACGATCTGGTCGTGCTGGCGATGCAGGAGGCCCAGTACGCGGCCGATGGCGTGCGCCAGCTGATGCAGCGCATCGCGAGCTCGCGCACGCCGTGCCTGGCGATCATGAACATGCCGCCGCTGCCCTATCTGGAGCGGCTGGGCGGGCTTGCCACCGATGCGCTCGCAGGCTGCTATGCCGATGCCAGCGTCTGGCAGGGCTTCGACCCGGAGCTGGTGACGCTGGCCAGTCCCGACCCCCAGGCGTTCCGGCCGGCCGACCGCGCGAAGAACGTGCTGCAGGTGGGGCTGCCCACCAACTTCAAGGCGGCGCGTTTCGCCGGCGCCGCGGCGACCGCGCTGCTGCGCGAACTGGAGGCGGACATCGACCGCGCGCGCTACCTGCACGACGGCCAGGCGATCGAGATTCCCGTGAAGCTGAAGGTGCACGACTCGGTGTTCGTGCCGCTCGCCAAGTGGCCGATGCTGATCGCCGGCAACTACCGCTGCATCCGGCCCGACGACATGATCCCGATCCGCGAGGCAGTGCACGGTGACGTGCACGAGTCGCGTGAAGTGTACGAGTGGGTGGTGCGGCTGTGCAGCCGTCTCGGCGCCGACACCTCGGACCTGGTGCCGTTCGAGAAGTACGCGAGCGCGGCGGCCGGACTGGGCAAGCCCTCGTCGGCTGCACGCGCGCTGTTCGGTGGTGCACAGCACATCGAGCGGGTGGACAGCCTCGTGCGGCGCATTGCGCGTCAGCTCAATGAGCACTCCGAGACGCTCGCACGGATCGTTTCGCTGGTCGATGCACGGCTGCAGGCCAACCGCGGACAGTTCGCCGCGCAGCAGGTCGAGCACGCCTGAGCGGCGAACGGGGCGGGGTGGGGCCGCTCACGACGGCAACGTCACGATGCGCCGCCCCACCGGATAGCCGAGAAACCCGTTGTGCGCGAAGACGTAGGCATTGTTGCGCAGCGGGTCGCCGCTCACCGCGATCATGTAGTCCTCCGGCCGCCAGACGATCGGCACCATGCGGTTCGGGTCGTCCGACTCCCGGAAGCAGTGCGGGATGCGTCCCGCGCGCTCGTCGTCACCGAGGTCCCACACCCCGCGGATGTTCCAGTCGCGCAACTGGCGTTCGAACTCCCACGCCGGCCGGCGCGCGTGATCGAACAGGAACTGCTTGACGTCGCGCTTCGACCAGCCGGCGGCTGCGATCGTGCGCGCGATGATCGGGCTGAGCACCACCAGCGGCCGCAGCGTGCCGTGCCCGTGGCTGGTGGTGAACGTGATCTGCCAGTTGTTGAAGCGCTGCACCGAGTCTGCCACGTAGGGCAGCATCTGCTGCGGTGTGCTGCCGGTCACCGAGGACAGCGAGCCGCCGCCGGTGAAGCGGGTGATGGTGACCGTGTCGTCGCCCGCCGCAAAGCCCATCTCGACGCTGTTGGGCTCCCAGCCGATCTCGCGCAGCACCGCCTCGTTCTCCGCGAGCACCACGCGCCAGGTGTTGCCGAAGGTCGCCTTGTCGGTCTGGTGCGGCAGGAAGCCGGCGACGTTGCGCAGATACAGCCGCCAGAAGCGGCCGATCGAGGTGTTGGGCAGGAACCCGTCGCGCAGCGCCCCCTGGGTGAAGTTGAAGCCCAGGCGCTCGATGATGGGGCCGTTGAGGATGATCAGCGTGTCGCCGCCGGGCGTGTTGCCGCTGTGCTCGTTGCCGTAGCGCGGATCGCACATCGCTTCGATCAGCGCGACCAGGATCGGCATGTACTCCGGGCGGCAGCCGGCCATCACGCCGTTGACCGCCACGCTCCACACCGTGGCGGCGCGGTTGTCGGGCAGCAGCACACCGAGCATCTCGTCGGGGCTGCGCGCGGTGTGCCGCAGGAACGCCTCGATCCGCGCGCTGGTCGGCGGAATCACCGGCAGTCCGTCGCCGAATCCGTGCTCGAGGAAGTACGCGTTGACGGCTGTCAGCCCGCCCTTGAACACGATGTCGCGCGCCGCGGGCTCGGACCGATCGCCGCGCGCCGCGCGCACGGTGGTGAGGTTGCGCACGACCTCATCGGCGGTGACCTCCAGCAGGTTGCGCCGCAGGGTCTCATCGTCCTGGGTGCCGATGTGCCCGGGCACCAGCGACACCGCGATGTTCGGCATGCCCAGGCCGACCGAGATCGTCTCCGCCTGGCGCATGAAGCCCTCGCACATGAGCGAGGCGGTCGGTAAGCCCGCGGCCTCGCATGCAGCACTCGCCCGCAGCACGGCGGGCGTGCAGCTGCCTCAACACGCCATGCCCGAGATCACGGCGTCCACGCCCAGCGCCTGCAGTCTGGCCGGCAGGGCGGCCAGCGTCTCGCGTTCGTCATCGCCGTGCGTGCTGCCCAGATCGCGCCAGCTCACGAACCGGATGTCCGGATCGCGCGCGCGCAGCGCCTCCTCCAGCACGGCGAACACCACGTCGCCCTTGAACAGGTAGTCCCAGAGCTGGGCGATCGTCTTGCCCTGCAGGGTGTCCAGCCGCGGCGCCAGCGCCCGGCGCTGCATCTGGCGCGGAGCGCGCGGCCAGTGCACCTCGAAACAACCGTCGTCTGCATCGCTCATCACACTTCCTCCAGCTGTCGTTTCACGCCCGGTTCCCAGCGTGGGGACGGGGCGGAGCGAGCGGGCGCCGGGTGGCCTTCGCCCACCGCGCCCGTTCATTCCGCGCGGATGGCGGCGGCCTTCGCCACCTTCGCGTACTTGGCGATCTCGGCGCGGATGAACGCGGCCGCCTGCGCCGCGTTGCTGCCGACGACCGTCGCCCCCTGATCGGCCATCGCCTGCTGCACGTCCGGCATCGCCAGCACCTTCAGCGTCGCCGCGCTGAGCAGGCCGACGATCTCCTCGGGCGTGCCGGTGCGCACGACGCTCGCATACCACGTGCTGATCGCATAGCCGGGGATCGTCTCGCCGATGGTCGGCACGTCCGGCAGGGTCGCCACGCGCTGCTCGGTGCTCACGGCGATGGCGCGCAGGCGGCCCGCCCTGATGTGCGGCAGCAGCGGCGGCAGCGCGTTGAAGGTGGTAGCGATGTGGCCGGCGATCAGATCGACGGCGAGCGGGCCGCCGCCCTTGTACGGCACCACCAGCATCTCGGCCCGCCCCATCGTCTCCATCATCGCGCCGGCGAAGTGGCCGGGACTGCCCAGTCCGGCGACGCCGTAGGTCAGGCTGCCGGGGCGGGCACGGGCGAGCGCGAGCAGATCCCTGACCGTCTTCACCGGCAGCGACGGATGCACGGTCAGCACGTTCGGCACTTCGGACAGGATCGACAGCGGGACGAAGTCCCGTTCGAAGTCGTAACCCAGATTGCGATAGACCGACCTGCTCATCGCGTGCGAGACGGAGACGAACAGCACGCTGTAGCCGTCGGCCGGCAGGCGGGCGACGAACTCCGCGGCGAGGTTGCCGTTCGCGCCCGGCCGATTGTCCACGATGATCTGCTGCCTGAGGACGTCGGGCAGTCGCGCCGCCAGCGCGCGCGCCATGATGTCGGTGCCGCCGCCGGGCGCGAAGCCGACGAACAGACGAACGGGCTTCGCGGGGAAGGGCTGGGCGAACAGCGGCGCGGCAGCAGCACCGACCGCGCCGGCCAGCAGCACCGGCAGCATCCTTGCGCAAGGCGCGTGCGCACACGCCCGCCTGCGGCATCGATCGGTCAAGCGTACCTCCCCCGGGTGTGTGGCGTCGCCGCCTCGCACGTGCTGCTTCGTCAATCCAGCCAGTGACCTGGCGTACTGGCGGAAGCGGTGAGATTCGAACTCACGGTGGAGTTTCCCCCACGGCGGTTTTCAAGACCGCTGCCTTAAACCACTCGGCCACGCTTCCGGTATTCGCTCGTCCAGGCTGCCGGCGGGCCGACCGCAGAGCCGGCGGCCGGGCCGACAGCCGGCGGCGGTCACCGCGACAGGCCGAACGGTGTCCCGGAGGCTACTGAAATCCGGACGCCGCGGCTAGATGCGCCGCCCCGCAGTCGGCCGAAACCCGCGGGCGTGACAGTCCGGGTCATCGCCGGTGCCGGCGCGCGGACCGCGCCGCCGCGT
>CANGUQ010000384.1 GCA_947456915.1 Betaproteobacteria bacterium | reverse complement strand
TCCATGCGCTCGGGCTGTTTGCCGGGTCCGTGCACTTTCACATGATCTTCGTCGATGGCGTGTACGTGACCGATGGGCGCGGTGCGCCGGTGCTCCGGGCGGTGGGCTCCCCGGGCGCAGGCGAACTGCAGGCGCTGGTGCAACAGATGGCCGAGCGCATCGGCCGGCTGCTGGAGAAGCGCGGCCTGATCGAGCGCGATGCGCAATCCGCGTGGCTGAGCGGGGAGCCGGTGCAGGCCAGATCGCTCGATGAGCTGCTCGGCCATTGCATCACCTGGCCTTCGCCTGGCGGACTGCGGCGGGCCCGCGCGCCGACCATCGTCGGACCGGTGCCCGCGCCCGCGCCGGCGACTGAGGCGGGCGCAGACGGCGCTGTCGTTCTACGTCGATGCGAGAAAGCCACTGCCGGCGCCGAGCCGGCCGAGGCGGGGACAGCGCACCGTGACTCCGTCGGCGCTGGAGAACGCGAAGCTCGGGCTGTATCAGGCGATGATGGAGCAGGGCATCCGCAAGTCCGAGCTCGCGCGCCGTCTGGGCTGGCACCTGCCGCAGGTAGACAGGCTGTTCGACCTTCGACACGCGTCGCGGCTCGACCAGATCGAGGCGGCGGCGCGCGCGATTGGACGAAGCCTTGAGGTCAAGGTCGCGGCCCCAGCACGATCACGTTGTCGCCATGCTCGATCAAGTGGCAGCTGGCCAGGGCCAGCACCTGCTTACGGTCGATCGAGGGCTGGTAGGCCAAGTCGAATGTCTCCAGCGGCTTGGCGAACGGGAAGCGGGCCATGGCGGTGCGCATCGCGAGTTTCTTGCTGGTCTTGGCCGCGACCTCCTCGCCTAGCACCTGCTCGAGGAACTCGGCGCAGGGCAGCTCCTGGGCGGCGGCGTGCTGCAGCAGTGCCTCCAGCCGCTCGCCGCTCTTGAGCAGCTGCAGCTTGCGCGGGTGCTCCCCCAGCCGCTCGATCTGGGCTGGCGTGGTCATGGCCGAAGGCAGCGTGGCGAGTGGTACTTCCAAACGCCCCTGCCAACCCCCACGCGCTGCTGCCTGCAGCCGGCCAGCCTCGCGCCGATGCGCCGCAGGCCACCATCGGTTTTGGATCGGCTGGCCAATCCAGCCCGACCGCGTTCGATGACGCCTGCGTCGCCCCTCATCGTCAGCGCCCCAATCGTCGAGCGCAACACGCCCCGCCCGTGCACGGTGTGCGCTCGATCTGCCGATGCCTGCCCGGCAGCGTCGCTGCGCCAGGTCACACCAACCACCGCGGCATTCAATCATCTCATCGAGCGACCCGGCCTGCAGCGGCTCCCCGCTCAGCCACGACGACTCTTCATCGCGCTCGCTCAGGCCGGGCTGGTCCAGCAGCCGGCCGATGCGCTCGGCCATCCGCTATCGACGAATCGATGGGGGCGCCAAAACGTTTCGCGCCAGGCCCGACACTCATGGGCGACGCAGCTCCATCAGCGTTCGCATTCGATTCCAGTCGATCGCCCGCGTCAGATCGGTGAACTTGCGGCACAAGCTCTGGGGATCGGGCATCGGCCGGTCTGCGCGCAACTCGGAACACACGTTGGTTCGAACGAGTACGTAGCGCGTCGCCATTCGTGCGTCGGCAGCAGCCGGTCTGCGGAGAAGGTCGGGATTGATCGACACCATCGGTTCACAGTCTCCCGCGGTCACCGGAACGATACGCACGTGGGGCGGTCGCACCGGGGCGCCACCCGGGGTGCGCACGCAGGCCTGCTGGGAGGCTGTCCGCGCGTCGAGTGTCGCAAGCTGCTTGGAGATCACGTCGAACCTGGCCAGCACTTCCTGGTGGTGTTCTGCAGAAGGCTTCAGCTGTTGAGCGAGCAGCACTTCGTCGGTTGCCGACTTTTGCACCTTGGCGATCGCGAGCGCGAGGCGCAGTGCCCGCTCCATCGACACCGGGCTGAACAGAGGAACACCCGACGGAAGTAGCACACCATCACCGCTGCGAAACAGCATCAGCGGAGCGAATTCGTCCGAAGTCGGGCGTGCGAATCCGATGTGGCCGATTTCGTCGCGCCATGGGTTCGGCATCAAAAACTGATCGAGGTTGGGGCCGTTAGCCTGGATCATCGCGACGGCAGTGCCGCCGGCCGTGCTCCAGCGACCCTCGCTATTGAACCAGATACGCGACTTGTGCCACAGCGCGATGTCGATTTGCAGCCCGAGCACGACTTCCCGCGGACGATGTACGTAAACCGATCCTGGGAACTGCGGAGGATCCCCGTAAACCGACACCGTTATCTCGGGCCAGAAGTCGCGAGGCTGGGCGAGAGGTGGCACGGTACGAAGATAAGCGATCACCCCAGTTCCGAGCCGCTCCGCGCTCGATCGCTCCTGAGCGTCAAGGTCGATGCCTGCTTTCCCGGTTGAGGGCGATATCGCGTTGACCAGAAGTGTCGTAGCCGGGCCGGTGGACGACTCAATGAGCGTGCGTCGCGCCTGCGCGTCGCGGCGCAAGCGACCCACCTCAGAGTTCGCGTCGATGGGGTCCAAAATGGCAGGACGCCTGTCGAGCGCAGTGGGCCCTTGAGTTGTTGCCGCGACCACTTGACACGCGCACAGGCCCGCTGCCAGCGATACCAGCGCGAAGGCTGTACGTCGCAGTCCGACAGCCATACAAGTTCCGAAAGCATTCTGGATGCCGCTGTCCAGTCCGCCAGCTGGATAACTTTCTTTCGCCTGGAGATTTCCGACACCCGAAGCGCCCGCCTCCTCGGACAGGCCGGACATGATCGCATGGGATAGCACTTTCACAAACACCTCTGCGAGCCCCGCGCGTGGAACTTCACGCGCGGGCCCGCCGCGATCCGCCTGGTGATGCAATGGCCGATCAGCTCATCGAGCGATTCGGCCCGTAACGGCTCCCCGCTCAGCTACGCCGACCGCGCATCGCGCTCGATCGGGCCGTGCTTCTCCAGCATCCGGCCAATGGTATCTTCATGAACGACGGGTGCAGTCACTTCGTGACGATGGAGTCGAATCTTCAAGTCTTCGAACCCACGATCGTTCACGAGATGACCCGCTGTCTTGCGAGTCACCTGTCACTCCCCGCATGGCTCACCGAAGGCATTGCGGTCAACATGCAGCGACGGCTGTCGCCACCCCAGTCGCCGGAATTGTTTACGCCGCAGCAGATGCACGCTAAACACCAGGCCTACTGGAATCCCGACCTCATTCAGGAGTTCTGGTCAGGGAAGTCCTGATTCAGGACTGATGATGCGCACATGCTCTCGGGCGATCTCGCGCGAATGCTCGTCTCGCAGTTCTCCGCCAACTGGGACCGATTCAAGCAGTTCACGCTGAAGGCAGACATGTCAGATGCAGGTCAGTCGTCGGCTCTTGGGCGCTTCGGAATTGATCTGGCGCAGCAGTATGTGCCGTTCTAGAGCTTCAGCCTCGAGAGGCCTGGAGACCGCAGCCCGACGCGCGGCCGGATACGCCGGAACCGGGCGCGTTTCAAGGTGAGGGGTTGGCCCGATAGGAACTCGCGCATTTGCACTTGCCAAACTGTTTCAAGTTTGCTCCTATATCGGCGGTTATTGAATGAAGACGACGGCGCATGACCCGTAGACCGCGACTTGCAATGGTTGTCATGGCTGGCGCTGTCGGCTGTGTGACGATAGCCGATGCTTCAGCGCAACTCTTTCGCTGTGGCAACGTGTTTCAGGACTGGACTTGCCCCGCTTCCACGGACGATTTCCGGTTTGGAATTCAAACCGGGATGGGGGACTGCATGAGGTTAGCAGGTGCAGGGTTATCCACAGCCGCTGCGGCCCCTCTATCGCAGGCGGCGGCTGTGGATAACCCGTGCGACATGGACGGCATCTGATGTCTTCGCTCGAACTCCATTGGCGAGAGGTAACCCAGCGCCGAGTGCCGGCGCCGCGGGTTGTACCAGCCCTCGATGAAGCTGAACACCGCCATGCGAGCCTCGGCGTGGGTGTGGAACGTGCGCCGATCGATCAGCTCGCATTCGAGTGTTGCGAAGAAGCTCTCGGCCATGGCGTTGTCGTAGGCGTCGCCGACGCTGCCCATGGAAACGTCGATACCCAGCTCCTTGCATCGCTTGCCGAACATCAGGCTCGTGTACACGCTGCCGTGATCGCCGTGGTGAACGACACCACGCGCATCGCGCACGCTTGCGGCCATGTTCAACGCCGCCAGCACCAGATCG
The DNA here is from genome assembly GCA_947456915.1 of Betaproteobacteria bacterium. Classification (GTDB taxonomy): domain Bacteria; phylum Pseudomonadota; class Gammaproteobacteria; order Burkholderiales; family CAIKXV01; genus CAIKXV01. The sequence goes on along the minus strand of CANGUQ010000384.1, from coordinate 257 downwards.
GTGGTCATGCGCGCGCCGATCGCCCAGCCCACGATGCGACGGCTCCACACATCAAGCACGATTGCGAGGTAGATGAATCCAGCCCAGGTCGGTACGTACGTCATGTCGGCGACCCACAGACGGTTCGGGCCAGCGGCCGTGAAGTTACGCTTCACGAGATCCTCGTAGCGAGCAGCCGCGGCGTCTCGCCTTGTGGTGACGACGTAGCCGCGTCGGCGACTCACACCCTGCAGCCCGCGCTTCTTCATCAGTGCTGC
>CANGUQ010000383.1 GCA_947456915.1 Betaproteobacteria bacterium | reverse complement strand
TTCATCTACGAGAACCTCGCGATCCAGAACAACGTGATCCACAGCGCGTACCAGAACGGCGTGCGGAGGCTGCTGTTTCTCGGCTCGAGCTGCATCTACCCGAAGCACGCCCCGCAGCCGATGAAGGAGGAGCACCTGCTCACCGGACTGCTGGAGCCCACCAACGAGCCGTACGCGATCGCCAAGATCGCCGGCATCAAGCTGTGCGCGGCCTACAACAGCCAGTACGGCACCGACTACATCGCGGCGATGCCCACCAACATGTACGGGCCGGGCGACAACTACGACCTGCAGAACTCGCACGTGCTGCCGGCGCTGATCCGCAAGATGCACGAGGCGAAGCTCGCTGGCCGGCGCGAGGTGCCGATCTGGGGGTCGGGCACGCCGCGGCGCGAGTTCCTCTACAGCGACGACCTCGCCGATGCCTGCGTGTTCCTGCTGGAGAACGCGCGCGCGGCCGACCTCGGCGAGTTCGTCAACGTCGGCTGCGGCGAGGACGTGACCATCGCGGAACTCGCCTCGACGGTTGCGCGGGTGGTCGGGTTCGACGGCACGCTCGTCTACGACGCGAGCAAGCCGGACGGCACGCCGCGCAAGCTGCTCGACATCGCGCGCATCCGTGCGATGGGCTGGGCGCCGAAAGTGCCGCTGGAACAGGGCATTGCGCTCGCCTACCGTGATTTTCTGGCGCGCTCGGACGCGTCTTCGCCGGCACACTGACCGCCCTCTCATCGGCTCGTCGCGGCGCCCTTGCGCAGGTCCCCCGTTTCCCCTCCGCCAACCCGAATCCGGGAGCTTCGAAGATGGACGCACGATTGAAGTACGGCGCCGTGGCCGGCGCGGTCGCCCTTGCCCTGACCCTCGCCGGTTGCGGGGGGAAGGAGGAGCGCCTCCAGTCGCACATCGAAAAGGGTCGTTCGCTGCTCGATCAGGGCAAGCTCGACATCGCGGGCGTCGAGGTGCGCAACGCGATGCAGATCGACCCGAAGAACTCCGAAGCGATGTACGTCGCCGGATTGATCATCGAGAAAGGCGGCGAGGACTTCCGCCGGGCATTCCAGCACTTCCAGCGTGCCGCCGAACTCGACAGCGGCAACGTCGCTGCGCGTGCACGCGTCGGGCGGTACTACCTGCTTTCCGGAGACATCGCGCGCGACGAGGAGACGCTCGCCGAGATTGCCAGGCTCGACGAGAAGAGCCTGGAGGTACGCAACCTCCGCGCCGCCATCCTCGCCGCGAAGAAGGACATCCCCGGCGCGATCAAGGAGGCCACTGAAGTCCTGAACGAGAACCCGGCGCAGGCCGAGACCGCGAACTTCCTCGCCGGGCTGTACATGGCCACCCAGAGCAACGAGCAGGCGGTGTCGGTACTGGACAAGTCCATCGCCGCCAGCCCGAAGAACACGGCGCTGCGCATCGTGCGCGCGGCGGTCGCGAACCGGATGAACGACACTGCCGCTGCCGAGAAGCAGCTGCGCGAGGTGATCGCGCTCGAGCCGGCGCGCGCCGAGCACCGCAACAACCTCGCCGCGTTCTATGCCCGGGCGAAGCGCATCGACGAGGGCGAACAGGTGCTGCGCGAGGGCATCGCCGCCAGCAGGAACGAGGTGAAGCGCCGGCTCGCGCTGCTCGAGTACGTCTCGCTGTTCCGTTCGAGCGAGGTGGCGGAGAAGGAGGCGCGTGCGCAGGTGGCCGAGGATGCGCGCGCCTACGAACTGCAGTTCCAGCTCGCGCGGCTGCTGCGCGCGAACGGCAAGGCCGACGAGGCGATGAAGGTGTACCGCGGCGTGATCGAGCGCGACCGGCTGCAGGCCAACGGCATCCGCGCCCGGGTCGAGCTCGCCGGCATGCAGCTCGCCGCCGGCCAGCGCGACGAGGCGCAGAAGCTGGTCGACGAGGTGATCAAGCAGAATCCGCGTGACAACCAGGCGCTGCTGATGCGGGCGCAGTTCGCCGTCGATCGCGGCGATCCGGGCTCGGCAATCACCGATCTGCGGGCGGTGCTGCGCGATCAGCCCGACTCGCCCGGGATCGTCGGCGCGCTCGCCCGCGTGCACCTGATCAACAAGGAGCCCGAGCTTGCGCGCGAGGTAATCGGGCGCTCGGTCGAGATGTTCCCGAACCGGCCGCAGTTGCGGTTCGTGTATGCGGAGTACCTCGCCTCGAGCGGCGACTTCACCGCCGCCATGCGCCAGGTCGAGGACGTGATCAAGGCCAACAGCGGCAGCCTGGAGGCGCGCGACCTGAAGGCGCGCATCCAGCTCGCGCAGAAGAACGAGAAGGGCGCAGAAGAGACCTTCCGCGAGATCAGGACGCTCGCGCCGAAGGACGTGCGGGTGGCGCTGCGGCTGGGTCAGTTCTACGTGGCGCAGAAGCGCTTCGACCGCGCGCTCGTCGAGTTCGAGGAGGCCGTCAGGCTCGCACCGGAGGCTGCCGAGCCGCCGCTGTTCGCCGTCAACACCCTGCTGGCGCAGGGCAAGCTGCCGGAGGCCAGGGCCCGGCTGGAGCAGGCGGTCAAGGCCAATCCGAAATCGGTGCCGCTGGCGGTGGCGCAGGGCGAACTGGCGCTCCAGCGCAAGGCACTGACCGAGGCGGAGGCGATCTTCCGCAACGTGCTGACGCTCGAGCCGCGCACGCCGGCAGGCTATCTGAACCTCGCGCGGATCGCTGCCTCGCAGGGGCAGCGCCCGGCGGCGGTGAAGTGGCTGCAGGACGGTGTCTCGCTGATGCCCGACAACCAGGGCATGCGGCTCGCGCTGGCCGAGTTCCACATGGCGTTCGCCGAGTGGGAGCCTGCGATCAAGGTCTACGAGGAGGTGCTGCGCCGCGCTCCCGACAACGTGGTGGCGGCGAACAACCTCGCCGCGCTGCTGGTCGACCACCGACCCGATGCGGAGAGTCACAAGCGGGCGCTGGTGCTCGCCAACCGTTTCGAGAACTCGGACAACGCGTCCTTCCTCGACACGCTGGGCTGGGTGCACTACCGCAACGGTCAGCTCGATCAGGCGGTGCGCGTGCTGCGCCGCGCGGTCGAGCGCGATCCGAACGCCGCCCTGCACAAGTACCACCTCGGAATGGCGCTGCTCAAGCGCGGCGAGGACAAGGAGGCGCGGGTGTTTCTGCAGCGCGCGGTGGAATCGAAGACCGAGTTTCCGGGGATCGAGGAGGCGCGGAAGATTCTCGCCTCGGGCTGACCGCGAACGCGGCGCGTGGCACGGCTGTGCGCCGCTTTCTCAGTGCCCGGTGATGGCCTGCGCGAGAAGACCCGGGTCGATCTCGCCGTGGCAGGCCCAGGCGAGCGCGGGCGGCGCAGAGGGCAGCGCCGCGAGGAGGGCGACGAACCGGGCGCGCGCGTGTTCGTCCGCGAGATCCGCCTTGTTGGCAACGATCAGGCCGGCACCGGCGATCTGATCGCGCCACGTGTCATCGTGCACACCCGCGCCGGCCGAGCCGGTGCCGCGGGCAGCCGGGCCGGCGGGCGCGGAGGCGATCGCGCCGGGGTGCAGACCCGTAGCCGTGGCGGCCACGCTCGTCTGCGCTCGCGCATCCACGACGCACACCGGCGGATCGACCGTGACTGCGGGCGCGATGCCCGGTTCGCCCAGCACTGCGAGGATCGGCGCCGGTCGCGCCAGCCCCTCCGGCTCGATCAGCAGCCGGTGCGGGCGAAGGCGACGCAGTACATCGACGATCGCCACCCGCAGCGGCAGGCTGGCCGCACAGCAGATGCAGCCGCCGGCGACCTCGCGCACGCTGACCGGCTGCGCACCGGGCCGTGTCGACTGCGCAACGAGTGCCTGCGCGTCGGCGTTCGCGGCGTTGACGATCACCGCCCAGCGCTCGCCGGAGCCGCGGTTGCGCAGCAGATGCCGGATCAGCGAGGTCTTGCCGGCGCCGGGAAAGCCGGTGATCAGCGTACAGCGGGTGAGCATCCCGCCACTGTAGACTGATCGCAGCGAAATCCGAAGCCGATCCTGCGCAAGGCAGGCCGCGTCGCGGTCACCGCCGCTGCCGGCCGGCCGCCACAGCCTGCGGAGCCTGCGATGACCTCGAACCTCTCGCCGTACCTGCTCACCGCCCTGATGCTGACGGTGTCCAACCTGTTCATGACCTTCGCGTGGTACGGGCACCTCAAGCATCTGGGCGCCCAGCCGCTGCTGATCGCGGTGCTGGTGAGCTGGGGCATCGCATTCTTCGAGTATCTGGTGCAGGTGCCGGCCAACCGGCTGGGCTTCACCGTGATGAGTCTCGCGCAGCTGAAGATCCTGCAGGAGGTGATCACGCTGTCGGTGTTCGTGCCCTTCGCCGTGCTGTACATGGGCGAACAGGTGAAGCTCGACTATCTCTGGGCGGGGCTGTGCCTGATGGGGGCGGTGTACTTCATCTTTCGCGCCTGAGTGGCGCGCCTGGGGCGCACCGCGGCGCACCGCGACGGGCTGCGACGGGCTGCGACGGGCTG
>CANGUQ010000382.1 GCA_947456915.1 Betaproteobacteria bacterium | reverse complement strand
TGCCCTCGATGCGCAGCGGTACGTAGATGGAGTTCTCCCCGCGGCGCACCAGCAGCGCGACGTTGCGGCCGCGCTCGACCTGAGCGATCAGGGCATTGAACTGTTCGGCCGTCTTGATCTCGATGTTGTTCACGGCAACGATCACGTCGCCGCGCCGGATGCCAGCGCGTGCCGCGTTGCCCTGCGCGTCCTCGACCAGCACGCCGCCTGCGATGCGCAGTTGCGCACGCTGCTCCGGCGTCAGGTCGACTACCGACAGGCCCTGGCGAACCATCGGCTTCTGCGGCGCACCCGGCGGCACCGCCGGTGAACCGCCCGGAGCCTGCGGCGCCGGCTGACCGCGCTGCGGCCCGCGCGGTGGCGTCTTCTCGTCGGGCGTATCGGCCACCACCACGGTGAGTTCGCGCGTCTGCCCCTTGCGCCAGACCTCGACCTGCGCCTTGCTGCCCGGACGCGTCGCGGCGACGATGCGCGGCAGGTCGGCCGAGGAATTCACCGGCTTGCCGTCGAAGCGCAGGATGATGTCGCTTGGCTCGATGCCGCCCGTCTGCGCGGGGCCGCCCTTCTCCAGCGAATTGACCAGCGCGCCCATCGGCTTCTTGAGTCCGAACGATTCGGCAAGTTCCTTGGTCACTTCCTGGATCACCACGCCGATGCGCCCGCGGGCGACACGGCCGGACGCGCGCAGCTGCCCGACGATGTCCATCGCCACGTCGATCGGGATCGCGAACGACAGCCCCATGAAACCACCGGTACGGCTGTAGATCTGGGAGTTGATGCCGATCACCTCGCCGCGCAGATTGAACAGCGGCCCACCCGAATTGCCCGGGTTGATCGCGACGTCGGTCTGGATGAACGGGACGAAGTTCTCCTGCGGCAGTGCGCGACCCTTGGCGCTGACGATGCCGGCGGTCACGCTGTTGTCGAAGCCGAACGGCGAGCCGATCGCGACCACCCACTCGCCCACCCGCAACCGGTTCGGATCACCGAGAGCCACCCGCGGCAGGCCGGTCGCCTCGATCTTGATCAGTGCGACGTCGGTGCGGCGATCCGCCCCCACCACCTTGGCGCGAAACTCACGCTTGTCGGTGAGCCGTACCGTGATGTCATCGGCCCCGTCGACCACGTGTGCATTGGTGAGAATGAACCCGTCCGCGCTGATGATGAAGCCCGAACCGAGCGAGCGCGACTCGAATTCCTTCGGCCCGGGGGCGCCTCCCGGGCCCGGCGGGAAGAACCGGCGGAAGAAGTCGAAGAACGGATCGTCCTCCGGGATGTTCGGAAACTGCGGCAGTCCGCCGCGGCCGCGCACGACCTGCGTCGTCGAGATGTTCACCACGGCCGCGCCCTGCTTCTCGACCAGATCGGCGAAATCGGGCAGCACCACCTGGGCACGCGCGGTGGTCGGGGTTCCCGCCAGCGGCAGCATCAGCGCGAACGCGAGCGCGAGGTACCACGCCGGGCGAGCCAGCGCGCGATGCCCGGCGGCGCGGACCAGCGCGAAACCGCGGCGAAGCCGCGACGCAGTGTCGTTCGAAGAAGGAGCAGTCATGGCAGCGTGGGGCATCGGGCGTTGAGGCAGTTGGCGCAGGGACGGGCGTGGTGGACGCTCACGCGCGTGAAGAGGTCAGCCAGACGGCAGGGACCTCGCGCGAACGCCGCCGGCCGTGGTGCTCCCGGCAGGCAGTCGCGGCAGCGCTGGCGTGCGACGTCCGATCACCGGGGCACGGCAACATAGGTCCGCCGCGGGCCAATTACAAGCCCCGCGCGAGCGTCCGGCCAGGCCGACAGGCGTTCGACCCGGCAGCATGCCCCATCAACCGTGCTGTTTCAGCGCGGGCCGGGCGCGATCGACTCGGCCAGCTTGCGTAGCGCCGGCAACGGCAGTCCGCCCACGGTGATGACCGCCCGATCGCCGATCACCCGCGACACGACACCGACCGCACCGCGCTGGCTGTAGCCCTCACGCCCGGCAACCCTGGAGACGTCCGGATCGACGAATACCGAGACTGACGTCAGGCCGTCCGAATAGACCGACTGCACGACCGGCCGCTCGCTGCCAGGCCACTGCCGCGCCACCTGCGCGACACGGCGAAACCCGGCGGGCAGCGCCCGCGGCTCGGGGACTGCAGAGGCGCTTTCGCGCCGGACGTCGGTCTTCCCCGGAGTCGCCGCGGCGTCGCCCGACGCTGCGGGCACGGCCGTGAACTGCGCGCTCTCCACCTTCCAGCCGGCGTACCCGGCACGACGGCTCGGCAGCACCTGCTTCGGATCGATGCGCTCGCCGACGTGCACTTCGGTGAACACGAACTGTTCGAGCGTGTCGCCCCGCTCGTCGAGCAGTCGCAGCTTGAGCGGCAGCCCGGTCTGCTGGTCGGCCCAGACCTCGTGAGTGAAGCGCTGGTCGTCCCGCGCGCGCAGCCGCAGCACCTGTACCGCGCGCCCGGCGACGCGATCGCTCGGCCCGACCTCGATCGCGTAGTGAGCGGCCAGCGCTGCGGTGTCCGCAGGCAGGAAGTCGGGGAAGCTGCGCCCCGACACGCGTCGATCGACGCGCACCGTTTTCGAGTCGAGAAAGAAATAGTGGATCTCGTCGCCTCGACGCACCACCTCGCGGCGCGCGCCATCGAGCGATTCGATCCGCTCGGCATCACCACTGGCGTCGCGCAGTCGCGTCACCCGCGCGGACTCGGCCAGCCCGCCGGCGGAATACACGTAGACCCCGGAATAGCCCGCGCCGCGGGCAGCAGACGCAGCCTTCGCCAGCCACGCCGCACCGTCGGCGGCTCGCGCCGGCACGGCCACGCACAGTGCGACTGCCGCCAGCAGGGACAGCAGGCTCAGGTGTGCGGCAGCGGCAGCACGGGACGAGGACGGGAGCAGCAGCGCGAGCATCGACGACGGCAGGTCAGCGCGCGGGCGCCACGGCGACGTACGCCGGCACCAGCTGGCGGTGGGCCATCGTGTATTCGACCGCCACCTGATCATCGCCGCGGCCAGCGAGCAGGGCCTCGGCAGCGCCGGGGGCGACGGCGGGCGACGTCCGGCCGGGCAGACCGGCTCCGTACAGCGCCCACAGCAACGCCGCCACCAGCAGCACCCCACCCGCCGCGATCCAGCGCCGCGTGCGCGCGTCGGGCAACCGCCCCCGCCAGACCGGCACCACCGGTACCGGCTCGGCCTGCAGCCGCTCGTGGAAACGCTCGTGAAAACGGCTGCTCGGCCCGATCGCGTTGCCCTGAAGCGTGTCGCGGATCACGTGGAAGGTCGCCCACGCGTCCCACAGCTCGTCCTGGTCCTCCAGACGCACGATCGTCGAGTTCACCTTCTTGGGCTCGAGTTCGCCGTCCATCAACGCGGAGACATCCCTCATCTCACCACCTCCGGTCCTTGTGCGTGCCCAGCAACGGACGCAACTGCTCGGCGATCGCTTCGCGCGCGCGAAAGATGCGCGAGCGCACGGTGCCGATCGGGCACCCCATGATCGCGGCAATCTCGTCGTAGCTCATGCCCTCGATCTCGCGCAGCATGATCGCCGCACGCAGTTCCTCGGGCAGCGCGTCCATCGCCGAATTCACCGTCTCCGCGACCTGCCGGCTCATCAGTTCCTGCTCCGGCGTGCTGGCGTCGCGCGAGAACTCGCCATCGGCCGAATTCTCCGCGTCCTCCGGCGCGAGATCTACCGTCGCCGGGGCCTTGCGACCCTGGGCTGCAAGATAGTTCTTCGCCGTGTTGATCGCGATTCGGTACAGCCATGTGTAGAAGGCACTCTCTCCGCGGAATGTGGGCAGCGCGCGAAACGCCTTGATGAACGCTTCCTGGGTGACGTCCTCGACTTCTGCCGGATCGCGCACGAGCCGGGACAGCAGACGCTGCACCTTGCGCTCGTACTTGTTGACCAGCAGTTCGAACGCGCGCTTGTCTCCGCGCTGCGCTCGCAACACCAGTTCGTGATCGATCTCGCGGTCAGTCATCGCCGGCAGACACCGATGGCCGCGCGACCGGCACGATCATCGTCCGCAGTCGCCGCAGCGAGCCGCACGCACCACCGCGATGCGACCGCACGCGGGCTGCGAATGCCAACCGACTCTCCAGAGACAAGCAAACGGGCCAATTAGTTCAATCCAGCGTCCGATCGGGCGCACACGGGGGCGCGCAGCCCCCACCACAGCCCGACGCGCAGGCGCCGCAGCGCATTGTGATCACAGGCATCAGCCGTCAGCACCACCGAGCGCGCACGCACACGGCCGGACGCACCGAGTCTCGCCACGGTCATTGCAGCCGACACCGACGTCGACGCCAGCAGTCGCCCGCACTCGTGACGGCCGTCAGCAAATGTCAGCATCGCGTGCCCATCCGCCATCACCCGCAGCAATCGTACCGCGCTGCGGCCGCGCCGCAGCGCGTGCGTGCGCACGGTGGTGAACCCGCTCGCCGCCACCTTTTTTAATGATGCGGCGACCACCG
>CANGUQ010000381.1 GCA_947456915.1 Betaproteobacteria bacterium | reverse complement strand
GATCCCGCCGACTACACGATCGTCGGGCGCTCGCTCGCGCGCGTGGACATCCCGGACAAGGTCACCGCGAACTTCCTGTACATGGGCGATTTCCGCCGTCCCGGCATGCTGCACGCGCGGGTGGTGTTCCCCGCCGGCATGGGGGCGGAACTGCAGGCGGTCGACGACTCGCCGTGCAAGGGCATCCCCGGCTACGCGGGCATGGTCCGGCGCGGCAACTTCCTCGCCGTGCTCGCGAACGAGGAGTGGGCAGCGATTCGCGCGAGCCGCGCGATCAGGGCGCAGTGGTCGGACTGGCGCGGCCTGCCCGATCAGTCCCGCCTGTGGGAGCACGTGCGCAACACCAAGGTGGTCTCGCGTGAGCCGTTCCAGACGGCGGGCGACGCCGTCGGCGCGCTGCAGCAGCCCGGCCTGCGCACGCTCTCGGCGAGCTACGACTTCGCGATCCACACGCACGGCTCGCTCGGGCCGTCGTGTGCGGTGGCCGAGATGCGCGACGGACAGATGACGGTGTGGACGGCGTCGCAGCAGACCCACCTGCTGCGCACGCAGATCGCGACGATGCTGCAGGTGCCGCCGGCGAGCGTGCGCTGCGTGTATCTGGAGGGCGCCGGCTGCTACGGGCGCAACGGTCACGAGGATGCGGCAGCCGACGCAGCCCTGCTCGCGCGCGAGACGAAGCGTCCGGTGCGCGTGCAGTGGATGCGCGAGGACGAGCACCGCTGGGATCCGAAGGGCCCGCCGACGCTGCTCGACTATCGCGGGTCGATCGGTGCAGAGGGCATGCCCTTCGCCTGGCACTCCGAGGTCTACATCCCGAACCGGCCCAAGCAGATCGCGGTGACGCTGACCACCGCCGAGTTCGCCGGGCTGCCGCGCGAGGACGCGCACCCGGGCAACATCCACCAGTCGCTGGCGATTCCCTACGGCGTCCCGAACGTGCTCTGCTCGGCGGCGTGGCTGGCGAACACGCCGTTCCGGCCGTCGTGGATCCGCACGCCGGGACGCATGCAGAACACGTTCGGCAACGAGAGCTTCCTCGACGAGATGGCGTTCGCCGCCGGCATCGATCCGATCGCCTATCGCGAACGTCTGCTCGCTGCCGACCCGCGCGGTCTGCACGTGCTCGAGCGGCTGCGCAAGCTCGCGGCCTGGCAGCCGCGCGTGTCGTCGGCGTGGTCCGAGCAGCGCACGCGCGGCGATCTCGCACGCGGGCGCGGCGTGTCCTACATCCGCTACGAACTGGTACGCACCTACGTCGGCGTGGTTGCCGACGTCACCGTGAACCGCCGCACCGGCGCGGTGAAGGTCGATCGCTTCTGCGTGGCGCACGACTGCGGCCAGATCATCAACCCGGACGGGCTGCGCAACCAGATCGACGGCAACGTGATCTCCACGGTGAGTCGCACGCTGCTGGAGGAACTGACCTTCGATCGCTCGACGGTGACCAGCGTCGACTGGGCGTCGTACCGGACGATCCGGTTCCCCGACGTGCCGCAGATCGACATCGACCTGATCGACCGTCCGAACGAGCGGCCGTGGGGCGCCGGCGAACCCACCGCGGCGGTGGTCCCGAGCGCGATCGCCAACGCGATCTTCGACGCGACCGGCGTGCGGCTGCGCTCGGTGCCGTTCACGCCGGAGAAGGTGCTCGCCGGATTGCGCGCGGCGCGAGCCTGACGCGGGCTGCAGCAGGAGTCTCGCGCCCGCGGGCAGCGGGAGCGAGGCCGGAAACGGAGGCGTGCGCGAGGGCGCTGTCGTTCCAGTAAATGGAACGATAGCGCTCATTCTATGTAGTGTACGAAACGAACGGTTTCGCGCAGAGTACGGCCCGCCCCGAACCTGCTTCCGCGAGTCCGTCATGCTGCCCCCGTTCACCGAACTGTCGCCGCTGCGCGCGCTGCTGCTGTACGCGATTCCGTTCCTCTATCTGCTGGCCGCTGTCGCGCCAGGCAGTTCGGCGCGCACGCTGGAGATCGGCTGGTGGACGGCGCGCTGGGCGGCGGCACTGGCCGTCGTGTGTGCGGCGGCCTCGCTGTGCGGGTTCCTGATCGACGGCCCGGCACTGAACCGCGGCGGCGACATCCTCGCGCTGGGCGAGGCAGGCGTGCTGCGCGCCGGGGTGCGTGCCGATGCGCTGGCCACTTCGGTGGGGCTGCTGGTGAGCTTCATCGGCTGGGTGATCGTCGCCTATTCGCAGCGCTACATGGGCGGTGACGCGCATCAGAAGCGCTACATCCGTGCGCTGATGCTCACGCTCGCCTCGGTGTCGGTCCTGGTCATCACCAACAACCTGCTGGTGCTCGCGCTCGCGTGGATCGCCACCAGCGTCGCGCTGAACGGACTGCTCACGCACTTCGACGATCGTCTGCCCGCGCTGATGGCGGCGCACAAGAAGTTCATCGCCAGCCGCTTCGCCGATCTGTGCCTGCTCGGCGCCGTGGCGCTGATCGCCTCGACGCTCGGTTCGCTCGAGATCGACGAGGTGCTCGCGCGGGCCGAGGCGCTGCCGGCGTTTCCTCCAGCGCTGCAGGGCGCCGCCGTGCTGCTGGTGCTGGCAGCGCTGCTCAAGTGCGCGCAGCTGCCGGTGCACGGCTGGCTGATCCAGGTGATGGAGGCGCCGACGCCGGTCTCCGCGCTGCTGCACGCCGGCGTGGTCAACCTCGGCGGGTTCCTGCTGATCCGGCTGGCGGGGCTGGTGTCCGAGGTGTGGCTCGCGCAGACGCTGCTGGTGGTGGTAGGCAGCCTGACCGCGGCGCTGGCGGCGCTGGTGATGATGACGCGCATCAGCATCAAGGTCGCGCTTGCGTGGTCGACCTGTGCGCAGATGGGCTTCATGCTGATGCAGTGCGGACTGGGCATGTACTCGCTCGCGCTGCTGCACCTGATCGCCCACTCGCTGTACAAGGCGTACGCGTTTCTCGGCGCCGGTGGCGCGGTCGAGCAGGCACGGCTCGCGCAGATGGCGCCGCCGGAGCCGGTGATCGGCGCAGCGCGCTGGATCGTGTCCGCGCTGCTCGGCGTGGCGACGGTGGTGCCCGCCGCGGCGATCTGGGGGGTGCAGTTCGCCAGCGCGCCCGCCCTGTGGGCGCTGGCAGCGATCGTGTGTCTCGCGCTCGCGCCGCTGTTCGCCGGACGCATGCTGCTCGCCGGCGCGAACTGGACGTGCACCGTGGTGGCGGCCGCGTTCGCGGTGGCCCTCGCGTGGTTCGGTCTGCACGAACTCGCCGAGTGGTGGCTGGCGAGCTCCGGCCTCGCCGAGGTGCCCGCCTCGCGTGCCGACGCGCTGCAGATCGGCTGGGTGCTCGCGGTGTTCGCTGGCCTGTTCGCGCTGCAGAGCGCCATCCGTGCACAGCCGCAGGGCACGCTCGCGCGCTGCCTGTACCCGTACATGTTCGCCGGGCTCTATCTGGACGAACTGTTCACCCGCGTCACGTTCATCGTCTGGCCGGTGCGCGAGCCGGCAGCGCCGCCCGGCGGCCGGGTGGCGCTCGACGCGCTGCGCAGCGAAGGGGGAGCACGATGAAGGCGACGGTGATGGAACAGCAGGCGGGTGCCCCGTGCGGCGCGACGCTGGCCACCGATGCGGCGGCGGTGCACGCACGCGTGCAGCGCGCCTGCGAGCGCATTGCGCCGACCTGGCCGCTCGACCAGTTCATCGCGGTCAATCCGTACTGGGGCTTCACCGATCGCCGCTTCGAGGACGCCGCAGCGCGGCTCGCGAGCCTGTCCGGAACGCCGATGCTGATGCCGCGCAGCTACTATCGCGAGCAGTGGCGCCGCGGCGCCTTTGGCCGCGAGCACCTGCAGCAGGCGATCGAGGCCGCCGGCGCGAAGACCAGCCTCGAACAGCTGTGCGCGCTGCTCGAGGCCGGCGGTGACGTGCCGGTCGCCGGCGAGCGCATGGCGCTGGTCACCGACCGCGTCGATGCGCAGCGCGATCTCGGTCACTCGATGGCGTGGCGCGACTTCGTCACCCACCACATCAGCCAGTGCTGCGCGGCGTTCTTCGATCAGGGGCAGTCGACGTGGGGCCCGCAGCGCGACCGCGGCCTGTACGGGGCGTGGCGACAGCAGTGCGAAGTCGATCTGAGTCCGCGGCTGCTGATGGGCATGCGCGGGTTTCGCGAGCGCCTCGCACGACTGCCCGCGCAGGCCGGTGCGGCGATCGTCGCCGCCACGCGCGCGCTCGCGCTGCCCGACGACACGGCCGAGGACTACTACACGGCGCTGCTGCTCAGCGTGAACGGCTGGGCGTCGTGGTGCGCGTACGAGCGCTGGCAGGCGCGGCTGGGCATGCCCGGTGACGGCGAACGCGGCGACCCGGGCGATGGCCGGCTGCTCGAGCAGCTGCTGGCGATACGGTTGTGCTGGGAGTGGCTGCTGCACGATGATGCGCAGAGCACTAACACCGCGCACGCGGTACGCGATCTCGCGCGGCTCGAGCGCGAGGCGCGCGAGCGGCAGGCGGCGGACTGGCTGAT
>CANGUQ010000380.1 GCA_947456915.1 Betaproteobacteria bacterium | reverse complement strand
GGACACGAGCGTGGAAGTCGGTCCCTACGCGCTGATCGGCCCGCACGTGTGCATCGGTGCCGGGTCGTCGATCGGTGCCCACTGCGTCGTGCGGGGTCACACCCTGATCGGCCGCGATACGCGGATCTTCCAGTTCTGCTCGGTGGGCGAGGTGCCGCAGGACAAGAAGTACGCCGGAGAGCCGACCCGCCTGGAGATCGGCGATCGCAACACGATCCGCGAGTACTGCACGCTGAATCTGGGCACGGCGCAGGACACCGGCGTGACGCGGGTGGGCAGCGACAACTGGATCATGGCTTACGTGCACGTGGCGCACGACTGCGTGGTGGGCAATCACACGATCCTCGCCAACTGCACGCAGCTCGCCGGCCACGTGGTGATCGGCGATCACGCGATCCTCGGCGGCTTCACCGGCGTGCACCAGTTCTGCAGCGTCGGTGCACACTGCATCACCTCGGTGGGCAGTGTCGTGCTGCAGGACATCGCGCCGTTCGTGATGGCCGCCGGCAGTCCGGCGACACCCAGGGGCATCAACAGCGAGGGGCTGCGCCGGCGCGGTTACGACGCCGCCACGGTGCAGGCGGTCAAGCGTGCCTACCGCACCCTGTACCGCTCGGGGCTGCCGCTCGAGCAGGCACGCGCCGAACTCGAGCGGCAGGCGCGATCGGTGCCGCTGCTCTCGCTGCTCACCGCTTTTCTGGCAGAGCAGCGACGCGGACTGGCGCGTTGAGCGCTTCGGTCACGCGCATCGCGCTGGTCGCGGGGGAGCCCTCGGGCGATCTGCTGGGCGCCGAGCTGATCGCCGCGCTGCGCAGCCGGCGTCCCGACCTCGCCTTCTGCGGCATCGGCGGACCGAAGATGCGTGCGGCCGGGCTCGACAGCTGGTTCCCGATGGAGACGCTGGCGGTACGCGGGTACGTCGAGGTGCTGCGCCGCTATCGCGAGATCGTCCGCGTGCGCAGGCAGCTGATCGCGCGGCTGCGCCGTGAGCGCCCGGCGATGCTGATCGGCATCGACGCGCCGGACTTCAATCTCGAGGTCGAGCGCCAGTTGCGTGCGCAGGGCATGCCGACGATCCACTACGTGTGTCCGTCCATCTGGGCGTGGCGCGGCGAGCGCGTGCGCCTGCTGCGCGAGGCGGCCGATCACGTGCTGGCGCTGTTTCCCTTCGAACAGCCGCTGCTCGAGCGCAACGGGGTGGCGTCCACCTATGTCGGTCACCCGCTGGCCGACCTGTTGCCGGTCGAGCCCGACCGCGCTGCGATGCGCGAGCAACTGCGCCTGACGCGCGCGGGGCCGGTGATCGCGCTGCTGCCCGGCAGTCGCGAGGGCGAGCTCGAATACATGGCGGAGCTGTTCGTCGCCACCGCGAAGCTCCTGCACCGGCGCCTGCCGCAGGCCCAGTTCCTGGTACCGTTGCTCAGCCGGGAGACCCGGGGTCGTTTCGAGCAGGCGCTGTACGCGCAGGACGGACACGAACTGCCGCTGCAGATCCTGTTCGGCCACGCGCACGCCGCGCTCACTGCGGCCGATGCGGCGCTGGTAGCCTCGGGCACCGCGACGCTGGAGGCAGCGCTGCTGCGCTGCCCGATGGTCATCACCTACCGGATGGCGGACTGGTCGTGGCGGCTGATGCGGCGCAAGGGCTACCTGCCGTACGGCGGGCTGCCGAACATCCTCGCAGGCCGGTTCATCGTCCCCGAACTGATCCAGGAGCACGCCACGCCGGAGAATCTGGCACAGGCGCTGGGCAACCTGGTCGGCGATGCGCCGTTGCGCCAGCGTCTGCAGGAGGTGTTCGGGTTGATGCATCGCGACCTGCGGCAGGGCAGTGCTGCGCGAACCGCTGCAGCGGTGCTCGGCGTGCTCACCGATGCGCAGCGCGCGGCGCCTCGTGGCTGAACCGCGGCTGCCGCTGCCGCCATTTCCGGCTGGTGCCTGCGGGGTGGACGAGGCCGGGCGCGGGCCGCTGGCCGGGCCGGTATACGCCGCAGCCGTCGTGCTCGATCCGCGGCGACCGATCGACGGCCTCGCCGACTCGAAGCGCTTGAGCGCCGGCCGCCGCGTCGCACTCGCGGCGGCGATCCGGGCGCGTGCGCTGTGCTGGGCCGTCGCGTATGCCAGCGAAGCGGAGATCGACCGGCTCAACATCCTGCGGGCGAGCCTGCTCGCCATGCGTCGTGCGGTGTTCGTGCTCGGGCCTGCGGTGCGGGAGGCATGGGTCGATGGCAATCAGCGGCCCGATCTGGCGCCCCGGCAGTACGCGGTGCGCGCGGTGATCGGCGGCGATGCGCGGGTACCGGCGATCTCCGCGGCGTCCATCCTCGCGAAGACCGCGCGCGATGCGCGGATGCTCGAACTGGCGCAGAGCCACCCGGGCTACGGTTTCGACCAGCACATGGGTTATCCCACCCCTGCGCATCTGGCGGCGCTCGAGCGCCTGGGGCCGTGCGCCGCGCACCGGCGCTCGTTCGCGCCCGTGGCGCGCTGCCTGGCCGGCGCGTCCTGACGTCCGGTCAAGGTCAGCCAGCGCGCCACTGTCCGGTCCGCCCTCAAGTCGAGGCCGATCAGTCCGTTATCTGAGGGTCGACGCGACCGGGGAACCGGGGGCGGGGTTTTCGAACGGGCGGGGCAGGCATGCTGGTCATTGTCGGCTGGATCGGGGTTCTCGGTGCGGTGCTCGGCGGCTACGCGCTCGCCGGGGGCAAGTTCGCCGCGCTCTGGCAGCCGCAGGAACTGGTGATCATCGGCGGTGCTGCATTCGCCGCGTTCCTGGTGGCAAATTCGCCCAAGGTGATCAAGTCCACCTTTGCCGCGCTGCCTTCCTGCTTCAAGGGCTCCAAGTACACGAAGGCGATGTACCTCGAGCTGCTGTCGCTGCTCTACGACCTGCTGGCCAAGGTACGCAAGGAAGGCCTGATGTCGATCGAATCGGACGTCGAGGCGCCCGATCAGTCGCCGGTCTTCACCAAGTACCCGATGATCCTCGCCGACCACCACGCGATGGATTTTCTCGTCGACTACCTGCGGTTGATGGTCGGCGGAAACCTGAATGCGTTCGAGATCGAGAACCTGATGGACAACGAGATCGAGACGCACCACCACGAAGGCGAGGCGCCGATCAACGCGGTGACACGGGTGGGCGACGGCCTGCCTGCGTTCGGGATCGTCGCTGCGGTGATGGGTGTGGTGAAGACCATGGCTTCGGTGGGCGAGCCACCGGAGATCCTCGGCAAGAAGATCGGCGCAGCGCTGGTCGGGACCTTCCTCGGCATCCTGCTCGCCTACGGTTTCGTCGGTCCGCTGTCCAGCCTGCTCGAGCAGAAGCTCTCCGAGCAGACGAAGATGCTCCAGTGCATCAAGGTCACGCTGCTCGCCAGCCTGAACGGCTATCCGCCGCAGGTGGCCGTCGAGTTCGGCCGCAAGGTGCTGTACTCGACCGAGCGCCCGAGCTTCAGCGAACTCGAACAGGAAGTGAAGCAGCGCAAGGGCAAGTAGGCCCGCGCGCGGCCGCGCTCAGCGGCCGCGCAGTGCGCCTTCGCGGCCGGCACGCACGCACACCGTCATGGCCGAAGAAACGCAACGTCCGATCATCGTCAAGCGGATCAAGAAAGGCGGCCACGGCAAGCACGGCGGCGCCTGGAAGATTGCCTATGCGGACTTCGTGACCGCGATGATGGCGTTCTTCCTGCTGATGTGGCTGCTCGGATCGATCAGCAGGGGCGATCTCAAGGGTATCGCCGACTACTTCAACACGCCGCTGCGGGTTGCGCTGCTCGGCGGCTCGTCCACCGGCGAAGCGAGCACGATCGTCCCCGGCGGCGGCACCGACATGACGCGCAGTGCTGGCGAGGTGCACCGCGGCGACAACGAACGCACCGACCGGCAGCTCGAAAGCAGGCAGGTCGACGAGAAGCTGTCCGAGGCGGAGGTGGACGAGCGCGAGAAGGCGCGACTGGCGGAACTGAAGGAGCGCATCGAGCAGGCGATCGAGGCCAGTCCGACGCTGGCGCCGTTTCGCAAGCAGTTGCTGGTCGACCTCACCCCCGAAGGTCTGCGCATCCAGTTCGTCGACGAGCAGAACCGGCCGATGTTCCCCACCGGCAGTTCGATCCTCGCTGCCTACGCGCGCGATCTGCTGCGCGAGATCGGCAAGATCCTGAACGACGTACCCAACCGGGTCAGCCTGTCGGGCCACACCGATGCGGCGAGCTTCGCGAGTGGTGATCGCGGTTTCAGCAACTGGGAACTGTCGGCCGAGCGGGCCAACGCGGCGCGGCGCGAGATGATCCACGGCGGCATGGCCGACAGCAAGGTGCTGCGCGTCGTCGGACTTGCCTCGGCCGTGGGTTTCCCGGGCGCGGCGCCGCTCGATGCCGTGAACCGCCGGATCAGCATCATCGTGCTCAATCGCCGGACCGAGCGGGCGATCACCGCCGAGTCGGCGGCAGCGCCGCCGCGGCCGCCGGCAGGGCCGGGCAGCCCGGGCGCGAG
>CANGUQ010000379.1 GCA_947456915.1 Betaproteobacteria bacterium | reverse complement strand
GGGTACCAGCGCGACCGCTCCTCGTCGCGCCGCCAGCGCCAGTCGGGGCTGTACGGCAGCAGCGTCCACACCGGCACGCCCAGCGCGCCGGCCAGATGCGCCGGGGCCGAATCCACGCTGATCAGCAGATCGAGTGCGCCGAGCAGGTTGGCGGTGTCGACGAAGTCCTGGCACGCGTCGCCGGCGGCGAGCAGCGGCCACGCGGTGTGGTCCCGCGCCTGTGCGGCGGCCGGCCCCTTCTGCAGCGACACGAAGTGCACGCCGGGCTGCGGCCCGAGTGCCGCCACGTGCGCCCACGGCAGCGAGCGGCGGAAGTCGTTGGCATGGGTGGGGCGGCCTGCCCACACCAGTCCGACCCGCAGCCCGGGACCCAGCCCGGCGAGCCGCTCGCGCCACTCGCCGACCGCCGACGCATCGGCGCGCAGGTAAGGCACCTGTGCGGGAATCGAGTCCGCCTCGAGCCCCAGATGCAGGGGCAGGCTCGCCACCGGGGTCCAGAAATCCGCCCGACTGCGCCACGCCGCCTCGATCTCGCAGGTCGCGCGCTGCGCGCCGGGCACACGCGACATCAGCGCCAGCAGTTCGGGACTGGCGGCCAGTTCGACCGCCACGCCGCGCTCGGCGAGCAGCGGAATCAGGCGCAGGTACTGGATCGTGTCGCCGTAGCCCTGCTCGCTGACCACCAGCAGCCGGCGCCCGGCCAGCGGCTCACCCGACCAGCGCGGCATCGGCAGCGCCGGCATCGGGACCCCGCTGCTGGGCAGCGTCGGGTCGAAACGCGACTCGTACAGGCGCCAGCCCTCGCGGAAACGACCCGCGCCGAGCAGCGCGAGCGAGAGCTGATACTGCGCCGCGGCAAATCCGGGCTCGCGCTCGAGTGCTGCAGCGTAGGCGGCGATCGCATCGCCGTAGCGCCGCTCGGCGCTGGCGACGTCGCCGGCTTCGTACCAGCCCTTTGCCGCTTGCGGCGCGAGCGCGATCGACTGCTCGGCGGCCGCCCGCGCTCCCGCGAGATCGTCCAGATCGAGACAGGCGACCGCCAGCAGCGCCCAGCTGTCGGAGACCCGCGGCTCGATCGCCAGCGCCGCCCGCAGCGTGCTGACCGCCTCGCGCGAGCGCTTGAGGTGGACCAGTGCGCGTGCACGCTGGAACGCCCCGCGCGCGTCGAGGGCGCTGCCGGCGCCCAGCACGTCGAGCTCGCGCAGGGCGTCCTCGGCGCACTGCTGGTCGAGCAGCACGATGGCGAGGTTCAGGCGCGCTTCGCCGCAGCGCGGATCGAGTTCGAGCGCCCGCCGGCAGGACTGCGCGGCCTCGTCGAGCAGTCCGCCTCGCCGCAGCGCCTCGCCCCGATGCGCGTGCAGCGGCGCATAGCGAGGCATCTGCTGCAGTGCGAGATCGAGGTGCTTCATCGCGAGCAGCTGGTTGCCCACGTGCGCGTGCACGACCCCGATCAGGTGCAGCAGGTGCGGATGGCCGGGCGCGAGCCCGAGCAACCGCTGCGCCTCGACCAGCGCGGCACCGAACTGCCCCGCGTCGGCGAGCGACTGCGCGCGCTCCAGGGCGGCAGTGAAGGCAGCCTCGGCGCTGCGCACCCCGGACTCGGACGGGACTGGCGTCATGCGAGCATTCTAGCCGCCAGCGGCGCGGCCGGCCGCGCACTGTGGCACGGCGGGGGGGCGGGTGTCTCCCGCGCCCCGCCGCGCCGCCCTCAGCCTCGGCTGAACGTCATTATGCCGCCGCGTGCATCGACCCGTACCGTGTCCTTCGCCGCGAAGCGACCCTCGAGGATCTCCTTTGCCAGACGATTCTCGATCTCGCTCTGGATCGCACGCTTCAACGGACGCGCGCCGAACACCGGATCGAACCCTGCCTTGGCCACCTCGGCCACCGCAGCATCGCTGACCTCGAGCTTCATCTCGAGCGCAGCCAGGCGCTGTTCGAGCAGCTTCAGCTGGATGCGCGCGATGTTGGCGATGTTGGCTTCGTCCAGCGCGTGGAACACGACGATCTCGTCGATGCGATTGACGAACTCGGGGCGGAAATGCGTCTTCACCTCGGCCATCACCGCGACCTTGACCACGCCGTAGTCGCTGCCCGCCATCTGCTGGATCATCTGCGAACCGAGATTGGAGGTCATCACCACCACGGTGTTCTTGAAGTCGACCGTGCGCCCCTGCCCGTCGGTCATCCGTCCGTCATCGAGTACCTGCAGCAGCACGTTGAACACGTCCGGGTGCGCCTTCTCCACCTCGTCGAGCAGGATCACGCTGTAGGGCTTGCGCCGCACCGCCTCGGTCAGATAACCGCCTTCCTCGTAGCCGACGTAGCCGGGCGGAGCGCCGATCAGCCGCGCCACCGAGTGCTTCTCCATGAACTCGGACATGTCGATGCGGATCAGGTGATCCTCCGAATCGAACAGGAACTGCGCGAGCGCCTTGCACAGCTCGGTCTTGCCCACGCCGGTGGGCCCCAGGAACAGGAACGAGCCGTACGGGCGCTTCGGGTCGGCAAGCCCCGAGCGTGAGCGGCGGATCGCGTCGGACACCAGCCGCACTGCCTCGTTCTGACCGACCACGCGCTGGTGCAGCGCCTGCTCCATCTGCAGCAGCTTCTCGCGCTCGCCCTGCATCATCTTCGACACCGGGATGCCGGTGGCCCGCGACACCACCTCGGCGATCTCCTCGGCACCGACCTGGGTGCGCAGCAGCCGCGGGCGCGCCGCCTTGCCCGTCTCCTGTTCGGTCGCCTGCCTGAGCTGCGCCTCCAGCGCCGGCAGCTTGCCGTACTGGATCTCGGCCACCTTCTCGAACTTGCCCTGGCGCTGCAGGTCGGAGAGCTGCGCGCGCAGCCGGTCGATCTCTTCCTTCACGTGCTGCGAGCCCTGAACCTGCGCCTTCTCCGACTTCCACACCTCGTCGAGATCGGCGTACTCGCGCTCGAGCCGCGCGATCTCTTCCTCGATCAGCGCGAAGCGCTTCTGCGAGGCCTCGTCCTTCTCCTTGCGCACCGCCTCGCGCTCGATCTTGAGCTGGATCAGGCGGCGGTCGAGCTTGTCCATCGACTCGGGCTTGGAGTCGATCTCCATCTTGATGCGCGCAGCCGCCTCGTCGATCAGGTCGATCGCCTTGTCGGGCAGGAAACGGTCGGTGATGTAGCGGTGCGACAGCTCGGCCGCGGCGACGATCGCCGGGTCGGTGATGTCCACGCCGTGGTGCAGCTCGTACTTCTCCTGGAGTCCGCGCAGGATCGCGATCGTCGACTCGACGCTGGGCTCGTCGACCAGCACCTTCTGGAAGCGTCGCTCCAGCGCAGCGTCCTTCTCGACGTACTTGCGATACTCGTCGAGCGTGGTCGCACCGATGCAGTGCAGCTCGCCGCGCGCGAGCGCCGGCTTGAGCATGTTGCCGGCGTCGATCGCGCCCTCGGCCTTGCCGGCACCGACCATCGTGTGGATCTCGTCGATGAACACGATCGTGCGGCCCTCGTCCTGCGCGATCTCCTTCAGCACGGACTTGAGCCGTTCCTCGAATTCGCCGCGATACTTGGCCCCGGCGAGCAGCTGCGCCATGTCGAGCGTGAGCACCCGCTTGTTGCGCAGGGTGTCGGGTACCTCGCCGTTGACGATGCGCTGGGCGAGCCCCTCGACGATCGCCGTCTTGCCCACGCCGCGCTCGCCGATCAGCACCGGGTTGTTCTTGGTGCGCCGCTGCAGCACCTGGATCGCGCGGCGGATCTCGTCGTCGCGGCCGATCACTGGATCGAGCTTGCCAGCGCGCGCGCGCTCGGTCAGATCGATCGTGTACTTCTTCAGCGCTTCGCGCGTGCCCTCGGCCTCGGCCGAGGACACGTTCTCGCCGCCGCGCACCTGGTTCACTGCCTGCTCGAGCTGCGCGCGCGCGACGCCGTACTGCTTGAGCAGACGACCCGTCTCGCCCTTGTCGCCGGTGGCGGCGAGCAGGAACAGTTCGGAAGCGATGAACTGGTCGTTGCGCTTCTGCGCTTCGCGATCGGTCAGATTGAGCAGCGCGGACAGGTCGCGGCCGACCTGCACCTCGCCGCCGTGGCCCTCCACTCTGGGCAGCCGGGCAACCGCCTGCCGCAGCGCCTCGGTCAGGCCGGACACGTTGGCGCCAGCCTTGCCCAGCAGCGCGGCGCTGCCGCCGTCCTGCTGCTGCAGCAGCGCGAGCAGCAGGTGCTGCGGCTCGATGAACTGGTTGTCGGCGCCCACGGCGAGACTCTGCGCATCGGCGAACGCCTGCTGGAAACGGGTGGTGAACTTGTCGAATCGCATGAGCGTGGCATCCGGAGAACGGTAGATGCAACGCAGATGGGGCCGCGAGTTCGCCTTTCAAGGCAGCAGCCCCCACGCGCAACGGCCAGCCGCTCTGCTATCGTGCGCGCATGGATCCCTCGAACCCTTCCGGTGCGCCCTCCTCCGACCCGCGCAGTGGCGAAGCGCCGCGTGCCGACGGCGCCCCTGCGCCCCTTGCCGCCG
>CANGUQ010000378.1 GCA_947456915.1 Betaproteobacteria bacterium | reverse complement strand
GTAATTGCGGCGGGCGAGATCGCGCTCCTCGGGCGACAGCTGGGTCCACTGCGCAAGCCGCGACTGCACCCGTTCGCGCTGGTCGGCCGGCATCGTCGTCTGGCGCTGTGCGATCCCCAGCAGCTTGCGCCGCGTCTGGGTGGGCAGACCGTCCCAGCTCTCGGCAAGCGGGGCAAGAAACTGTTTCTGGTCGAAGGTCAGCTGCGACCATACCGGCTGGCGCGAGACCGGAGTCGGCGTGGCGGCGGCGGCGGCTGCGGCTGCGCCTGCGCCTGCGGTGCCGGCGAGGACGGCGCAGCACAGGGCGGTTGCCAGCAGACTGCGCGCGGCACCGGGTCGGCGAGCGATCATGATCGCGTCTACTGCTGCGGCTGCGGTTGCTGCGGATCGACCGGGCGCTTGAGCCACGCATCGAACCCGTTGTCGATGTAGGCCGTCGGAGGCAGGTCGTCCGCGAGGATCGCCAGGTCGAGGTCGGCAGAGTCGACCGCGTCGCGGTACGACGACCATTCCGACCAGCCCGCGCCCGCCAGCGCGATCGCCAGCACGCCACCCGCCAGCCAGAGCCGCGGACCGCTCAGCCACTCGCGCCATCCGCTGCCCGCGCCGCCGGAATCACCGGCGCCCACTCCCGCGGTCTGCACGATCAACTGCCGGTCGGCCGCAGAACGCGCTGCGTGCGCCAGGGCAGCCTTGCGCGCCATCTGCAGACGCGTCGCGATTTCGGGGTCGAGGCGAGCCAGTCCGGCTGTCAGCCGGGCCGCCACCTCACGCTCGAATCGCGCGTCGTTCACAGGGAAATTCCTTTTGTTTTCAACCACTCGGCCAGCGCGTGCGCCGCGCGGGAACAGTGCGTCTTGACGCTCCCCTCGGAGCACCCCATCGCCGCAGCAGTCTCGGCAACGTCCAGTTCTTCCCAGTAACGAAGCAGGAAGGCTTCGCGTTGACGCGCCGGAAGGGTCTTCAGCCCCTGCTCGATGGTGGCGAGGGTCCGCATGCGCTGCAGGTGATCAGCTGGATCGATGCCCTGGCCGTCGGCAGGAGAGGCCGCCTGCAGCGTCTCCAGCGCGTCGAAATCCTCGTCGCCGCCGGCGGGCGCCAGCGAGGAGAACAGCGTCGTCCAGGTGTTGCGGACCCGCGTTCGGCGGTACCAGTCCCGGATCGAGTTCTGCAGGATGCGCTGAAACAGCATCGGCAGTTCCTCGACCGGGCGATCAGCGTACTTCTCCGCCAGCTTGAGCATCGAATCCTGGACGATGTCCAGCGCGGATTCGTTCTCGCGCACCGCGTAGAGGGCCTGCTTGAATGCCCGGCGCTCGACCTCGGCCAGGAATTTCGACAGTTCGCTTTCGGAAGCCAGGGTGAGCCTCGGCGCCATGCCACGGGGTGCGCCCGGCGCCGGCACGGCGGACGGGTGTCCGGTACGCGGCAAGGCGGGGCGACAATGGTAGCAAACGCGGCGACCGGTGCTGCCGATGACGGTCGCCGCAGCGAGGTTGCTTGACCCGGTAGGGGCTTGCTTGTAGCCTCTCCGGTTCTTCTGGAAACGAGAACCAAGCCCGACACCGGGGCGGAATCGGGGCGGGCCGGCACCAACCGGATGCGCGTCTCCGGCTTCCGGTCCGGCGGGGTGGCGACTGCGCTGGCGCACCAGTGGCCTGATCCGGGCCGGTCGCGGCAGGCAGGTTCGTCAGCGGGCGCACAGGGCGGAAGGGATCATCGATGGACAGGGTCGCGGCGGGCGTCATGGAAATCACCGGGGCGGAAATCGTCATCCGGTGCCTTCAGGAAGAACAGGTCGACTTTGTCTTCGGGTACCCCGGCGGGGCGGTCCTGTACATCTACGACGAACTGTCGAAACAGGACAAGGTCAAGCACATCCTGGTGCGCCACGAGCAGGCCGCGGTACACGGCGCCGACGGCTATGCGCGCTCGTGTTCGAAGCCGGGCGTGGCACTGGTCACCTCGGGCCCCGGCGTGACCAACGCGGTGACCGGTATCGCCACCGCTTACATGGACTCGATCCCGATGGTGATCATCTCGGGTCAGGTCCCCACGCACGCGATCGGCCAGGACGCGTTCCAGGAGGTCGACACCGTGGGCATCACGCGACCGTGCGTGAAGCACAACTTCCTGGTCAAGGACGTGCGCGACATCGCACCCACGATCCGCAAGGCGTTCATGATCGCCACCACCGGCCGGCCCGGCCCGGTCCTGGTCGACATTCCGAAGGACATCACGACGCAGAAGGCGGTGTTCACGTACCCGCAGTCGGTGCCGATGCGCTCGTACAGCCCGATCACCCGCGGCCACTCGGGGCAGATCCGCAAGGCGATGCAGCTGCTGCTCGAGGCCAGGCGGCCGATGATCTACACGGGCGGGGGCGTGGTGCTCGGAGAGGCGGCCGCCGAGCTCACCCGGCTCGTGCGGGCGCTGGGATTTCCGTGCACCAACACGCTGATGGGTCTGGGCGGCTATCCGGCGACCGACCCGCAGTTCGTCGGCATGCTCGGCATGCACGGCACCTACGAAGCGAACATGGCGATGCAGCACTGCGACGTGCTGCTCGCCGTCGGCGCGCGTTTCGACGACCGGGTGATCGGCAACCCGAAGCACTTCCATCAGGAAGAGCGCAAGATCGTGCACATCGACATCGACCCGTCGTCGATCTCGAAGCGGGTCAAGGTGGACGTGCCGATCGTGGGCAACGTCAAGGACGTGCTGGCCGACATGCTGGCCCAGCTCACTGCCGGCAAGGAACGTCCGGACAGCACGGCCCTGGCCGCCTGGTGGAAGCAGATCGACGAGTGGCGCTCGCGTGACTGCCTGAAGTACGACCGCACCAGCGCGATCATCAAGCCGCAATCGGTGGTCGAGACGCTGTACAAGGTCACCGACGGCAAGGCTTTCGTGACCTCGGACGTCGGCCAGCACCAGATGTGGGCGGCGCAGTTCTACAAGTTCGACCAGCCGCGGCGCTGGATCAACTCTGGCGGGCTGGGCACGATGGGTTTCGGTCTGCCCTCGGCGATGGGCGTGCAGCTCGCGCACCGCGACGCGCAGGTCGCCTGCATCACCGGCGAAGCGAGCATCCTGATGTGCATCCAGGAGCTTTCCACCTGCAAGCAGTACCGGCTGCCGATCAAGGTGATCACGCTGAACAACCGCTACATGGGCATGGTGCGGCAGTGGCAGGAGTTCTTCCACGGCAATCGCCACGCCGAGTCGTACATGGACGCACTGCCCGACTTCGTCAAGCTGGCCGAGTCGTTCGGTCACGTCGGCATGCGCATCGAGAAGCCTGCGGACGTCGAGGGCGCTCTGCGCGAAGCTTTCGCGATCAAGGACCGCCTCGTGTTCATGGACTTCATCACCGACCAGACCGAGAACGTGTTCCCGATGGTGCCCGGTGGCAAGGGCCTGTCGGAGATGATCCTGGTCTGAACCCGGTGCACGCCTGCCGCGCCCCGATGGCGGGGGGCCGCGACGGCGCGGCTGAGCACCACGCGACAGCAGGCCCCGGTGGCGCGCGGTGCTGCGACCCCTGACCGCGCGCCGGGGCCGGCAACGCCGCAGCCAGTTGCCCGCAGCGCGCCGACCCGGCTGCACGTGCAGGGCGCGCCTGCACTTCCCGACATTGCCCACTTCCGACTGAGTCCATGCGCCACATCATCTCCATCCTGCTCGAGAACGAACCGGGCGCGCTGTCGCGCGTCTCCGGGCTGTTCTCCGCCCGCGGCTACAACATCGAGTCGCTCACCGTTGCTCCGACCGAAGACGCGACGATGTCACGCATGACCATCGTCACCTCCGGGTCGGACGAGGTGATCGAACAGATCACCAAGCAGCTGAACAAGCTGATCGAGGTCGTCAAGGTCGTCGACCTGTCCGACGGCGCACACATCGAGCGCGAGCTGATGCTGGTGAAGGTTCGAGCGGCAGGGAAGGATCGCGAGGAAATGAAGCGCATGGCCGATATCTTCCGTGGCCGCATCATCGACGTCACCGACAAGTCGTACACGATCGAACTGACCGGCGAGGGCTCGAAGCTCGACGCCTTCCTGCAGGCGGTCGAACCGGGGCTGATACTCGAGACGGTGCGCACTGGCGCGTCGGGAATCGGCCGAGGCGAAAGGGTTCTGAAGATCTGAGCGTCGCGTCCGCGCCGCACGGGCGCTGGCAAGGCCTCGGGCCGTCTCGACAAACCGTTCAGCGGTAAACACTGCCGTCGCGGCCTCGCACGCGAAGCCGCGGCGGTGCATCCAGACCACGAATACCCGGAGAGAGGGAATGAAGATCTACTACGACAAGGACGCCGATCTGTCGCTGATCAAGGGCCGCAAGGTCACCATCATCGGATACGGCTCGCAGGGCCACGCGCACGCGAACAACCTGAAGGATTCCGGCGTCAAGGTCACCATCGGCCTGCGCAAGGGCGGCGCGTCGTGGGACAAGGCGAAGAAGGCCGGCCTGGCGGTGAAGGAAGTCGACGAGGCGGT
>CANGUQ010000377.1 GCA_947456915.1 Betaproteobacteria bacterium | reverse complement strand
CTCGTTCTGCTGCGCGGTCTGGGTCACGCGCTCACCAGCGGCGACTACGACCCGCGGCTGCTCGAGGCGACGCTCGCCGAGTGCGCCGCCGCGCACTGAGGCCTGCCGATGCCGCTCGCGCCCCATGCCGCATCGCCGCACCGCTCGCGCGGACGCGTGCACGCCGAGCCCGCGCCGGCCGGGCGCGACGAGTTCCAGCGCGATCGTGATCGCATCATCCACTCCACTGCGTTTCGCCGGCTCGAATACAAGACCCAGGTATTCGTCAATCACGAGGGCGATCTGTTCCGCACCCGGCTCACCCACAGCCTCGAGGTAGCACAGATCGCACGCACGATCGCACGCAATCTGGGGCTGAACGAAACGCTCACCGAAGCGATCGCGCTCGCGCACGACCTTGGACACACGCCGTTCGGGCACGCCGGTCAGGATGCGCTCAACGCGTGCATGCGCGAGTACGGCGGCTTCGAGCACAACCTGCAGTCGCTGCGCGTGGTGGACCGGCTGGAGGAGCGCTATGCCGAGTTCGACGGCCTGAACCTCACGTTCGAGACCCGCGAGGGCATCCTCAAGCACTGCTCGCGCCGCAATGCCGAGCAGCTGGGCGAGCTGGGCGAGCGCTTCCTTCACGGCTGGCAGCCCTCGCTCGAAGCGCAGCTCGCGAACGTCGCCGACGAACTCGCCTACAACAACCACGACGTCGACGACGGTCTGCGCTCTGGACTGATCAGCCTCGAGGAACTGGAGCGGGTCGGGATCTTCGCCCGCCACATCGGCGAGGTACGGGCGCGCTATCGCGCGCTGAGCGGCCGCCGGCTGATCCACGAGACGGTACGAAGGATGATCAATACGCTGGTGATCGATCTGACCGAGGCAAGCGCGGCGCGCATCGCCGATGCGGCACCGGACACGATCGACGCGGTGCGGCGCGCGCCAGCACTGATCGGCTTCAGCGCGCCGATCGCCGCCGAGCACGTCGAACTCAAGCAGTTCCTGCACCGCGCGCTGTACCGTCACTATCGGGTCGTGCGCATGAGCAGCAAGGCGCAGCGCGTGCTGACCGAACTGTTCACGGCGTTTCGTGAGGATCCGCGATTGCTGCCGACGCAGGACCAGGTGCGCGCACGCGAGGACGCCCCGCGCGCGATCGCCGACTACATCGCCGGCATGACCGACCGCTACGCGATCCGCGAGCACCGGCGGCTGTTCAGCGTCGAGGGCGAGTAGCACCGCTGCCCGTACGCTCAGGTGCCCGCTGTCGCGCAGCTCGCCAGCACCGCCGGGTTACGACGGTCGGTGCGGCGGCGGTCTCGCGCGGTGTGCACGCAGGCACGGGCGGCGACTCGGCGGCGGATGCAGCCAGGGCGGCTCACCCGCGTCCGCGCGTGGTGGGCCACAATCGCGGCGAGCGAGAGTCCGTGAGCACGGCTGCGCTGCGGTGCGCGCAGCACGTCGTCGACCGGGGCATACCCGGATGCACGCGCACCGCTGCCCGTCAGGCCCTCAGTCCGCCTGGATGCGGGCGTCGCGCACGAGTTTCGTCCAGCGCGCCAGCTCGCTCGCGATGTGCTCGGCGAACGCCTTCGGCGTACTGCCCACCGGACTGGCGCCGTCGGCAAGAAGTTGTTCGCGCAGGGCCGGGAGCCGGATGATGCGTGCAAGTTCCGTCGCGAGCCGCTCGACCGCTGTGGGCGGTGACCCCGCGGGCACGACCACGCCGTACCACGACGCTGTCTGATAGCCAGCCAGTCCGGCCTCGCCGATCGTCGGCAGCTGCGGGGTGACGGGCGAGCGCGAACTCCCGGTGGTAGCGATGCCGCGCAGCTTTCCCGCCTGCACCTGCGGCAGGATGGCGACCACGCTGCTCCACATGAGATCGACCCGGCCACCGAGCAGATCGGTCAGTGCCGGACCCAACCCCTTGTAGGGCACGTGGGTCATCTGCACGCCGGCGAGCGAAGCAAACAGCTCCGCTGCCATGTGCGACGAGCCGCCCCGACCATTCGATGCGTAGTTGAGGGTGCCAGGCCGCTTGCGCGCGAGCGCGATCAGGTCCTGCACGCTCTTCACCGGCAGCGACGGATGCACGACGAGAATCAGCGGCGCGGTGGCGAGCAGGCTGACCGCGGCGAAGTCACGCACCGGGTCGTACGAGAGCTTGCCACCGAGCGCCGGCTGGATGCCGTGGGTCGCCACTCCGGCGAGAAACAGCGTGTAGCCATCGGCGGGGGAGCGTGCGGCGATTTCTGCGCCGAGCGCGCCGCCCGCGCCGGCACGGTTGTCGATACTGACCGGCTGACCGAGCGTCTCGGCCAGCCGCTGCCCGACCGCGCGCGCGACCGTATCGTTCCCGCCGCCCGGCGGAAACGGCACGATCCAGCGCAACGGCCGGGTCGGCTTCCAGTCCGGGCCCTCCTGCGCAGGCGCGGCTCCGACAGCGAGGAAACCGGCGGCTGCAACCCCGGCACTGAGGAGCGTGGTAGCCACAGGCCTGGAGCCGACGCGTCGCGGTGCGCCCGCGTGCGCCGGGGCAAAACGGCGCGGCGGCGGCCGATGCCGCGGCTCGGTAGAAGCATCTGGCAGGGGATCGACAGGAAGGCAGCGGCGCTGGGTCATTCGTGCAGGTCGGTCATCGACGGACGGTCGGGGAACTGCAGCCACAGCGTGTGTCCTGCCCGGATCTTCCGGGGACCACAGGCATTCCCCCGGGCACCGGGGAGCGCCGCTCGGGCGGATTCGTCCGGGGCGCGGATCGTCCGCTCCCGTGCGCAGCCTACAACGTCTGCCCACGTAACGCCGTGTTTCGGGCGGCGGGTCGCCGGGCGATCCGCGACCTCACGGTGCCGCCCGGTATCCAGGTCGGGCAGACCGCCGGCGGCATCGTTCGCGATCGAGCGCGAACCGGCCTCCCACGTCGGGGTGACCGGGAGAAACGCAGTGCCCGCAGGGTCGCAGCGCTGCGCTGCTGGCCGCCCGTGCCGCGTCGCGCGCTGGCGCGCTCGGTCGGGCAGCCCGCGGTGTCCATCATGGCGAGTTCGCCCTTGCTGCAAGAACCCTGACGTTTCGCTGGCAGTCACCGAAGCGAGTCGTGTCATTCCAGCCCATCCCGGACACCGGATGGGGCCTCTTGATCTGTGGTCCGCGCAATCGGCGGACCGATCGACGGTGAGATTGCTGCTGCACACAGACGTTTATCAGACACATCTCGTTACAAAGAGACCTTTATCGGACATTAAATACTTACAGCCTGCCGCCGAAACTGGTTACGTACTTCTGGCGGGGGCCGCGATGAAGCTCTTGTATTGCGATCGGTTGCGCAACTTCGGTGATGCGATGAATCCCTGGCTGTGGGAGCGCCTCCTGCCCGGCCGCTTCGATGCCGATGCGGCCAGCCTGTTCATCGGCGTCGGCACGCTGCTGAGCGATCAGCTTCCCGCACGTCCGACGAAATGGGTGGTCGGCGCCGGTTGCGGCTACGGCGATGCGCCGCGTGTCGATGACCGCTGGCGCATCGTCTGCGTGCGCGGGCCGCTGACGGCGCGTCGGCTCGGCATCGACGCCTCGCTGGCCCTTACCGATCCGGCAGTGCTGGTCCCCGAACTCTGGCGTGCCCGTCCACGCAGCCGCAGCGGGGTGCTGTTCATGCCGCACCACATGAACGCACGTCAGGCGGACTGGCGCGCCATTGCGGGCGCAGCAGGTCTGGGTTATGTTTGTCCTGAGGATGACACGCAGAGTGTGATCCGCCAGATCAACGGTGCACAGCTTCTGGTGACCGAGGCGCTGCACGGAGCGATCGTCGCCGACGCGCTCAGGGTGCCGTGGATCGCCGTGAACAGTTCGCGGCACGTCCTGCAGTTCAAGTGGGAAGACTGGTGCGCTTCCGTCGGCCTGCCTTACGCCCCGGTCGCGCTGCCGGCGCTGTTCGACAGCCGCGGCGGCGACCTGATCGGACAGCACGTTCGACGCGCGATCAAGCGTACCTGTGCCAGCGTGGGGCTGTGGTGTCATCGCTGGTCGCCGATCCGCCCGGTGCGCAGCGCCCCCGCCGAGTTCGCGCGCGCGCAGCAGATTCTGGCTGCACTGGCCGCGGGCGACCGCGCGACGCTGTCGAGCGATGCCACCCTCTCCGAGGTGACCGAGCGCTGGCTCGCCCGGATCGAGCGCCTGCGCCGCGATCTGCCGGTACAGCGGCAGCCTGCCCGGTGGCGACCGGCACCGCCAGTGGTGGCTCCGGCCCGGCACTGACCCCCGGTCGGGCGCTGCGCCGCTGCGGTCGTGACGGAGCGCGTCGGCCAGCCAGACCCAGGACCGCATTACGGGACCGGGATCCCGCCTGCCGGGCTCGGGCGGGGCGGGCGCGTATCCGGCGCGATCCGGGCAGCGGGCGAACAGCGCGGCGTTCACGGTCTGCCCCATCGTGAATGACGTGGCTGCCGCCGCTGCCGGCGGTGGCTGCGCCGTGCGCGCCGGCAGTCGCAGGGCCCGGATCGGGCTTAGCATAGGG
>CANGUQ010000376.1 GCA_947456915.1 Betaproteobacteria bacterium | reverse complement strand
TCCTGCGCATTCGCACCGCCGCTGCGCGCGAGGGTGAGCGTGGCGCCGGCGAAGTTCGTGGCGGAGCGTTCGGCATCGAACACGCGCACGTCGGCGCCGAGCACCACTGGGGCGCCGTTCTCGGTGTACGACACGGTGCCGCCGAGCGTTGCGGCGAGGTCGAAGGTCGTGTCGAGGGAGCCGTCGGCGTTGTAGCGCGCGAGCACGAAATCGTCGGCGCTGCCGATCGTCGCGTAGCCGGCGAGCACGATCCTGCCGTCTGCCTGCACCGCGACGCTGTAGCCGATGTCCTTGCCAGAGCCGACAGCGGTGGTGACCCGGCCGCCGGTGCCGAAGGTGGTGTCGAGCGAACCGTCGCTGTTGAAGCGCGCCAGCGCTGCATCCCAGTTGGTGCCGTTCCAGGTGTAGCCGGCGAGCACGACCCTGCCGTCGGGTTGCAGCGCGAGGCTGCGCACCGCGTCGTCGTCCGTGCCGATCCCGGTGGTGACCCGGCCGCCGGTGCCGAAACCCGTGTCGAGCGACCCATCGGCGTTGTAGCGAACGAGCGCGAAGTCGTCGGTCGTGCCGACGCGGGCATAGCCCCCGACGACGATCCTGCCGTCAGGCTGTGCCGTGACGCTCCAGCCGATGTCGTCGCCCGTGCCGATGGCGGTGGTGACCCGGCCGCCCGTGCCGAAGCCAGTGTCGAGCGAGCCATCGACGTTGTAGCGCACCAGCGCAAGATCCTTGTCGGTCCCGTTCCACGCATGGCCGGCGACCACGATCCTGCTGTCTGCCTGCACCGTTACGCTGAAGCTTCCGTCCTCGCCCGAGCCGAAGGCGGTCGCAACCCGACCACCGGTGCCGAAGGTGGTGTCGAGCGAACCGTCGGCGTTGTAGCGCGCCACCGCGACGTCCCAGTTGGTGCCGGTCCACGCACTGCCCGCAAGCACGATCTTGCCGTCAGGCTGCAGCGCGACGCTGTATCCGTTGTCGTCGATCCCGGTGACGTCGGTCGTGACCTGGCCGCCCGAGCCGAAGGCGGTGTCGAGAGAACCGTCGGTGTTGTAGCGCACCAGCACGAAGTCGTCGGTGACACCGATGCCGGCGAAGCCCCCCACGACGATCTTTCCGTCGGGCTGTATCGTGACGCTGCGGCCCTCGTCGTCACCCGTACCGATGGCGGTGGTGACCTTGCCCCCGGCGCCGAAGGTGGTGTCGAGCGTGCCGTCGGAGCCGTAACGCACGAGAGCGAAGTCGTTGTTCGACCCGTTCCACACGTAGCCTGCGAGCACGATCCGGCCGTCGGACTGCACCGCGACACTCAAGGCGCGATCCATGTCCGTGCCGATCGCAGTCGTGACGATGCCGTCGCCGCGCATGAACGTCGGTGCGTCGTTGACCGCAGTGATCGTGATCGACGCCGTGTCGCTCGCCGTGCTGAAGGCGGTGGCGCCGCCGGTGGCGGCGATCACCGCGTACTGACCTTCGTGACCGCCGGTCTGATCCCACGCACGGAACGTGATCGCGCTGGCGAGCGTGCCGTTCAGATCGCCGAACGGAATCAGCCGCAACCGGGCGGTCGGTCCGAGCAGCAGCGCGAGTTCGCTGGTCTGGCTGTTGATCTTCTCGGCGTCGATGGTGAGCCAGCCGGTACCGCCGTTCACGCTGTACTGCCAGGCGCCCGCACGTGTGTCGAGCGCCGTGATCGCGATCGCCTCCACCGCCGGTCCGTCGGGGTCGCTGATGCTGCCGTTCACCACCAGCGCCTCGACGCTCATGCCCGAGGGACTGCCGGCGCCCTCGAGCACGCTGCCCAGCGTCGGGCCCGCGGCGGTGTTCAGCACCGGTGCGGCGTTGACGGCGGAGAGGGTCACGGTGACGGTGCCGGTCGCGGCAAGCGCGCCGCCGGTACCCTGGGCACCGGCGTTGCCGTCGCTGAAGCTCCAGCCGATGTGCACGGAGGCGGGCGGGGTGGCATTGGCATTGGCGTAGGCGATCTGCTGCATCGCCGAGTTGACCAGCGCACTGGTTGCGGCGGCGTTGAAGGTCAGCAGGAGCGTTCCACCGCTGTTCGTCGTGACGGTACCGATCGTGGTCCCGCTGACCACCAGGCCACCGCCCTGCGTGAGCGTGCCCAGCGTGCCGGTGGCAGAAAACACGTCGTCGGCGTTCGCACCGGCGCTGCGGGCAAGAGCGAGCGTCGCGCCCGCGAAGTTCGAAGCGCTCAGTTCCGCGTCGAAGATTCGCACGTCGGCGTCGAGCACGACCGGAGCACCGCCCACGGTCCACGCCACCGTGCCACCGAGCGTGCCAGCGAGATCGAACGTCGTGTCGAGCGAGCCGTCGGCGTTGAAGCGGGCCAGCGCGACATCCTCCGCGATGTTCGTCGTGTAGCCGGCGAGCACGATCCGGCCGTCGGGCTGCAGCGCGAGGCTGAAGCCGAGGTCGTGGCCCGTGCCGACGGCGAGGGTGGCCCGGCCGCCGCTGCCGAAGGTGGTGTCGAGCGAACCGTTGGCGTTGTAGCGCACCAGTGCGAAGTCGTCGGTGGCGCCGATGCGGGCGTAGCCCCCGACCACGATCCGGCCGTCGGCCTGAACGGCAACGCCGTACCCCTGATCGGTGGCCGTGCCGACTGCGGTGGTGACCCGGCCGCCGGTGCCGAAGGTCGTGTCGAGCGTACCGTTGGCGTTGTAGCGCAGCAGTGCGACATCGTCGGCCCCTCCGATCCTCGCCCATCCCGCGACCACGATGCGGCCGTCGGGCTGCACTGCGACGCTGTAACCCACGTCTTCGCCCGAGCCGATGGCGGTGGTGACCCGGCCGCCGGTGCCGAAGGTGGTGTCGAGCGAACCGTTGGTGGTGTAGCGCACCAGCGCGACATCGTAGGCGGCGCCGGTCGCCGCCGTACCCGCGACCACGATCCTGCCGTCGGCCTGGACGGCGATGCCGTAGGCGCCATCGCCGCCGGTACCGATGCCGGTGGTGACGCGGCCGCCGCTGCCGAATCCGGCGTCGAGCGAGCCTTCGGCGTTGTAGCGCACCAGCGCGAAATCGTCGGTAGCGCCGATGCGGGCGTAGCCCCCGACGAGGATCCTGCCGTCGGTCTGTACGGCGACGCTGAAGCCCTGCTCATCGCCCGCACCGAGGCTGGCCGTTACCCGACCGCCGCTGCCGAACGCGGTGTCGAGGGAGCCGTCGGCGTTGTAGCGCACCAGCGCGAAATCGTCGGTAGCGCCGATGCGGGCGTAGCCCCCGACGAGGATCCTGCCGTCGGGCTGCAACGTGACACTGTAGCCCGCATCGTTACCGGTGCCGATGCCGGTGGTGACGCGGCCGTTGCTGCCGAAGGTGGCATCGAGCGTGCCGTCGCTGTTGTAGCGCACCAGCGCAAAGTCAATGTCGAGGCCATTCCATGCATAGCCTCCGACCACGACTCTGCCGTCGGGCTGCACGGCAACGCCGACGCCGCGATCGTGACCCGGGACGATCGCCGTCGTGACAACGCCATCCCCGCGCAGGAACGTCGGCGCATCGTTGACCGCAGTGACCGTGATCGATACCGTGTCGCTCGCCGTGCTGAAGGCGGTGGTGCCGCCGGTGGCAGTGATCACCACGTACTGGCCGCTGCTGCCGGTGGTCTGATCCCACGCGCGGAACGTGACGGCGCTGGCGAGCGCGCCGTTCAGATCGCCGAACGGAATCAGCCGCAACTGCGCCGTGGGCCCGAGCAGCAGCGCGAGCTCGCTGGTCTGGCTGTTGATCTTCTCCGCGTCGATGGTGAGCCAGTTCGTGCCGCCGTCGAGGCTGTACTGCCAGCTGCCGAGGCTCGTGTCGAGCGCGGTGATGGCGATCGCTTCGACCGCCGCGCCGTCCGGGTCGGTCATGCTGCCATCGACCACCAGCGTGGCGATGCTCATGCCTGCGGGGCTGGTTGCGCTCTCGAGCACGCTGCCCAGCGTCGGGCTGGCGGCGGTGTTCAGCACGGGTGCGTCGTTGACCGCAGTGATGGCGATCGTGCTGGTGGCGGCGGCCGACAGGCTGCCGTCGGAGACAGTAGTCGCGAGCGTGCGCGCGGCGGTATTGTTCGCTGCCGTCGTCCAGGTGATGTTGCCGGCGGTGGTGAAGTAGGTGTTGAGTGCTGCCACCGATCCGCTGAAGGTGCGTGCAGTGGCAGTGCCGCCGACGGTGACGCCGCCGCCGCTGGCGGCGCCGATGCTGCCGTCTGCAATCGACAGCGTGACGGTGAGCGGATCACCATCCAGGTCGGCGAACGGGGTGCCGGTGTAGACGAGGTTGCCGGCGACGTCCTCGGTGACGGTGAAGGTGGGCGGGGCGCTGACGGTGGGAGCGCGATTGGCGAGGGTGATGCTGATCGTGCTGTTGGCCGTGCTCGTGTCGCTGCCGTCGGAGACGGTAGTGAAGAGCGCGCGCGCGCTGGTATCGCCGAGGACGTGGAGCCAGGTGATGCTGCCGGCCGTGGTGAAGTAGGTGTTGAGTGCTGCCACCGATCCGCTGAAGGTGCGTG
>CANGUQ010000375.1 GCA_947456915.1 Betaproteobacteria bacterium | reverse complement strand
GGCAGGACGACGCGCTCGCGCGCTGGGCCGGCGATCACGCGCGTTCGCTCGCCGGCCTGCCCGGGCTGCGCTGCGCGCGCGTGTTTCTCGCCGCGAGCGGCACGCATCGGCACGTGCTGACCTATCATGTCGACACGGTGGCAGAGCTGTCCGGCGCGGCGTGGCAGGCCGGGGTGTTCGACGCGTGGCGCGCACAGGGGGAGGTGGTGGGCGATCTGCAGTTCACACGGTGCGAGCGCTACGTCCGGCGCGCATCCGCCTGATCCGACAACGAAGGAGCACGACGATGAACGACCCGCACGGACCCGGCCCGATGGCCGAAACCCGCCTCACGCCGGCGCAGGTGCGCGCACTCTACCCGGGCGCCCGGTCGCAGATCTATCTCGACGTTGCCGGGCGCTGCCCGGTAGGGACTTCGGTGCGCGAGGCGATCGACCGCCATCTCGACATGCGCATGCTCGGCGGCGACAAGCAGGCGATGTTCGCGCTGGTGGAGCGCACGCGGGCGAGTTTCGCGCGGCTGATCAACGCGCACCCGGACGAGGTTGCCTACACGAAGAACATCTCCGAGGGACTGAACATCGCCGCCACCGCGATCGACTGGAAGCCCGGCGACAACGTCGTGCTGTGCGCGGAACTGGAGCACGCGAACAACGTCTACGTGTGGCTGAACCTGCGCCGGCGATTCGGCGTGGAGGTGCGCGCGATCCCGATGCGCAACGGCGTCTACCCGGTGCAGGAGATGGCGGCGGCGATCGACTCGCGCACCCGGCTGGTGACCGTGTGCGCGGTGAGTTTCGCACCAGGGCTGCGCACCGATCTCGCGCCGCTGGCGCAAGCCTGCCGGCGGCAGGACGTGCTGTTCATGGTCGACGGCGCGCAGTCCGCCGGCATGGTGGACAGCGACGTCGAACGGCTGGGGATCGACGCGCTGGCGGTGTCGACGCAGAAGGGCCTGATGGGCCTCTACGGAATGGGTTTCCTGTACGTGCGCCGGCGCTGGGCCGAGCGCATGTCGCCGATGTTCCTCGCCCGCTTCGGGGTCGATCTGGGCAGCAAGGGCGAGGCGGCGCTCGGCGACTACGATTTCGAGCTGATGCCCGGAGCGCGCCGCTTCGATCTGGGCAACTACAACTTCCTCGGCGCGGCTGCGGCCGAGGCGGCGCTGGATCTGCTGCACCGGGTGGGCATCGAGCGCATCGAGGCGCACAACCTGATGCTCGCCGAGCGGCTGGCCGA
This sequence comes from Betaproteobacteria bacterium, assembly GCA_947456915.1. Lineage (GTDB taxonomy): Bacteria > Pseudomonadota > Gammaproteobacteria > Burkholderiales > CAIKXV01 > CAIKXV01. The sequence goes on along the minus strand of CANGUQ010000375.1, from coordinate 3,276 downwards.
GGGGCTGCAGGCTCTCGGATTGCCGGTGATCGGCGCGCCGCGTGGCGCGCACCGCTGCCAGATCGTGATGATCGGCTCGCTGGGCGAGGGGCACGATGCGGCCGATGATGGCGCGATGCAGTCGCTCTACGAGCATCTGAGCGCGAACAAGGTGAAGCTGTCGGTGCGGCGCGGTGCGCTGCGCTTCTCGATCCACGTCTACAACGACATCGGCGACATCGATCAGGTGCTCGCGCTGGTGCGCGACTGGCGCCGGTGAGAACGCGAACGCACCGCAGTGCATTGCGCGCCGGCTGAGCAGTTCCCCGGCTGCGCGGCGGGGGCCTCCCGCGCGCTGCCGGGGCGGCCCGGCCCCGCGGTACGAATCACTCTGGAGTAGCCGAAGATGGCAGCACCCCCACGCAAGGTCATCATCACCTGCGCGGTGACCGGCTCGATCCACACGCCGTCGATGTCGCCGCACCTGCCGGTGACGCCCGAGCAGATCGCGGCCTCGGCAATCGAGGCGGCACAGGCCGGCGCGGCGATCGTGCACCTGCACGCGCGCAATCCGCGCGACGGCTCGCCGTCGCAGAACACCGAGCTGTTCGGCGAGTTCCTGCCGGCTATCGCGCAGGCGACCGACGTGGTGATCAACATCACCACCGGCGGCGCGGCGACGATGGCGGTCGAGGAGCGGCTGCAGCCAGCGCTGCGCCTGAAGCCGGAGGTCGCCTCGCTCAACATGGGTTCGATGAACTTCGGCCTGTATCCGATGCTCGCGCGCTACGACGCCTTCCAGCATCCGTGGGAGCGTCCGTACCTCGAGGGCTCGGACGAGCGCATCTTCAGGAACACCTTCCGCGACATCCGCTACATCCTCGAGTCGTGCGCCGGCAACGGCACGCGCTTCGAGATCGAGTGCTACGACATCGGCCACCTGTACACCGCGGCGCACTTTCTCGACCGCGGCATCGTCAAGCCGCCGCTGTTCATCCAGTCGGTGTTCGGCATCCTCGGCGGCATCGGCGCGCACCCGGAGGACGTCGCCCACATGCGGCGCACGGCCGATCGTCTGTTCGGCGACCAGTACGTGTGGTCGGTGCTGGGGGCCGGGCGCAACCAGATGCCGATCGCGGCCCAGGCCGCCGCGATGGGCGGCAACGTCCGCGTCGGTCTGGAAGATTCGCTGTGGGACGGACCGGGACAGCTCGCGCGCAGCAACGCCGCGCAGGTGCGGCGGGTACGCGACATCCTGGAAGGGTTGTCGCTCGCGATCGCCACGCCCGATGACGCGCGGGCGATGCTGCAGTTGAAGGGGCGCGCGGCAGTCGCGTTCTGAACGCGACACGGTGCGCAGACACCGATCGTTTCGACGGAGGAGAAGACGATGCTCAGGAACTCGGCAGCACAGGCCGCGATCGCACGCGGCGCGTTCGCCCGCACCGCGACGCGGGGGGCGATGGTGGCGGGCAGTGCCGTGCGCGGTGCGGGCTGCGGCGCGCGGCGCACGCGGGTTCTGCTGGTACCCGCCGCCGCGATCGCGGTGCTGGCGGTGCTCGGCGCGGCAGCGCCGATGGCGCACGCGCAGGAGGCGTGGCCGGCGAAGCCGCTGCGCATGATTGCGCCGTTCCCGCCCGGAGGCACCACCGACGTGCTGTCGCGCATCGTCGCGCAGCGGCTGTCGGAGACGCTGGGCCGGCAGATGGTGGTCGAGAACCGCCCGGGTGCCGGCGGCAACCTCGGCAACGAATTCGCGGCGCGCCAGCCTCCCGACGGCTACAGCATCGTGATGAGCAGCAGCGCGCAGCTGGTGACGAACCCGCACCTCTACAAGCGGCTGGGCTTCGACCCGACCGGCGATTTCGCGCCGATCTCGCTGGTGGGTACCTCCGGACAGGTGCTGGTCGTGCACCCGTCGGTGCCGGTGAAGACCGCCGCGCAGCTGGTGGCTCTCGCTCGCGCGAAGCCGGGGCGGTTCAACTTCGGCTCCGGCGGCCGCGGCACGCCGGCGCACGTCGCGGGCGAGGTGTTCCAGGTGGCCACCGGCACGAAGATGGTGCACGTGCCCTACAAGGGCGGCGGGCTGGCGGTGATCGACCTCGTGGCCGGCCAGATCGACATGGTGTTCGCCGACATGGCTCCGGCCGTGCCGCAGGTCAGGGCCGGCAAGCTGCGCGCGATCGCCGTCACCAGCGAGACGCGCAGCCAGGCACTGCCCGACGTGCCGACGATGAACGAGGCGGGCATCAAGGGCAGCATTCCGCAGGTGTGGTGGGCGGTGCTCGCGCCGCGCGGCACGCCCGCTGCCATCATCAACCGGTTGAACGCCGATCTGGCGCAGATCATGAAGGGCGCCGATGTGCTCGAGCGCTTCAACGAGCTGGGCGTCACGCCGCTGCACTCGACGCCCGAGCGCGTCGCCGAGCTGATCCGCATCGAGACACCCGCCATCGGCAAGGTGCTGAAGGCGGCGGGCATCGAGCCGGAATAGGCCGCCCGATGCACGTGCGGTTCCACGCGCTCGCAGGACCTCGCCCATGACGGAAGCGCCTGCCGCGTGCTCCGTGACCGGCACTGCGCTGTCGTCGCTCGAGCGCGTCCACGGCATGTTCCAGCGCATGCTGCTGATGCGCGCATTCGACGAGCACGCCGGGGATGCGCGGCGCGCGAACCGGCTGCGCGGCTCGGTGCACGAGTACATCGGCCAGGAGGCGATCGCTGCCGGCGTGTGTGCCGCGCTCGACGATCGCGACTACCTGAGCAGCTACCACCGCGGTCACGGTCACTGCATCGCCAAGGGCGCCGATCCGCAGGCGATGATGCTCGAGCTGTACGGGCGGGTCGGCGGTCTGTGCGGTGGCAAGGGCGGCTCGATGCACGTCGCCGATTTCTCGCGCGGCATTCTCGGGGCGAACGGCGTGGTGGCCGACGGGGTCACCATCGCCGTCGGTGCGGCGCAGGCGGTCCGGCTGCTCGGCGAGTCGCGCATCGTCGTTGCCTTCTTCGGCGACGGTGCGCTCAACCGCGGGCCGATGCTGGAGGCGCTCAACTGGGCGGGCGTGTACCAGCTGCCGGTGCTGTTCGTGTGCGAGGACAACGGCTACTCGGACCACACGCGTACGGCCAGCGTCACTGCCGGTCCCGGCATCGTCGCACGCGCGCAGGCGTTCGGCATCGAGGCGCACAGCGTCGATGGCAACGATCTGCTGGCGGTGGCGCCGCTCGCTGCGGCGCTGGTGGCGCGCGTGCGCGCCGGAGCCGGGCCGCTGTTCCTGCACGCGACCACCTGGCGCT
>CANGUQ010000374.1 GCA_947456915.1 Betaproteobacteria bacterium | reverse complement strand
CGCGCGCGACCTAGGGTGCGCCGCGCCGGCCGACAGCGATGCGGCAGCGGTGCGCAGGCGAGACACGGGCAGGCGTCGCCAGCGACGCGCCGGCGGCTGCGGCGAGGGGGCAGACTGCAGGGGCGAGGCGAGCGCTACCGCGGTGAGGCCGACGGCCCGGAGCGCATCGTCGCCAGCCAGACGATGGCGATCAGCACCGCGCCCACGAACGGCAGCGAGCCGTAGTTGATCGCGTGCCAGCCCCACTCCTCCCGCGACAGCATCGCGCCGGACACGAGCGAGGTTACCGCCATCGTGGCGAAGGTGATGAAGTCGTGCATCGACTGCGTCTTCTCGCGTTCCGAGGGCCTGTAGGTCTCGGTGAGCAGCGTCGAGCCGGCGGTGAACAGGAAGTTCCAGCCCACGCCGAGCAGGAACAGCGACGCCCAGAAGTGCACGACGGTGTCGCCCGACAGCGCGATGCCGATGCACACGAGATTGAGCACTGCGCCCGCGGTCATCACCGGCAGCGTGCCGAAGCGCGTGATCAGGTGCCCGGTGAAGAACGACGGCGCGAACATGCCGATCAGGTGCCACTCGAGCACGAACGCCGTGCTGCTGAACGGATACTCGTGGTGGTGCATCGCCAGCGGCGTAGCGACCATCAGCAGGTTCATGATGCCGTAGCCGACCGCGGAGGCGGTGACCGCGACGATGAACGCCGGCTGGCGCATGATCTGCGACAACGGTCGGCCGGGCTCGGCACGCTCGGCGGCGGTGAGCGGCGGAATCCGCAGCGGGCGCAGCGCAACCAGCGTCAGCGCCGAGATCACCGTGATCGCGAGGAACGAGGCGCCGAAGGCGAGCCCGGTCCACGCGTCCTTGGTCCAGTTCGCGAGGTTCGGGCCCAGCACGCCGCCGACGATGCCCCCGGCGAGCACGAGCGATATCGCCTTCGCCTTGAAGTCCTTCGGCGCTGCGTCGGCGGCAGCGAAGCGATAGGCGCGGCCGAAGGCGACGAACACGCCCAGTGTCGCGGTGCCGGCGCAGAGCAGCCAGAAGCTGTGCAGCCACAGCGCACCGGCGCAGATCAGTCCGCCGGCGATGCCGAACAGCGCGCCCAGAGAGAAGCCGTTGCGCCGGCCGTGACGCTTCATGAACGCACCCGAGGGCAGCGTGGCCAGTGCCGAACCGATCACGTAGATGGTGATCGGCAGCGTCGCCCAGGTCTTGTCGGCGGCGAGCGCGTAACCCGACAGCCCGGCGATGGCGATCAGCATCGACATCTTGACCTGCGTGAGCGCCTGGCAACCGGCGAGTACGACGACGTTCCTGCGTGAAGTATCCATCTGCTGCGCCTGTTCGACGACAGACGAGTTTACTCGCATAATGCGTCATCTCCTGTTGACAGCCCCGGCCGCCGGAGCGGCCGCACGATGCGTCGATGACCGCGCCACCGCGGCCCCTGCTGCTCATCGTCGCGATGAGCGTCGCCACCCACATCGGCTTCGGGGGCAGCCGCGTGGTCGCGGCGCTGTTCGCGCTCAACCTCGGCGCCACGCCGCTGACCATCGGGCTGGTGGTGTCGCTGTACGCGCTGCTGCCGCTGTTCCTCGCGGTGTCGGCGGGACAGCTGGTGGACCGCCTCGGCATGCGGCTGCCGCTCGCCTTCGGCGCCCTGATGGTGCTGATCGGGCTCGCCATTCCGTGGGTGATGCCGACGCTGCCCGCGCTGTGCGTGTCGGCTACCGTGCTGGGCGTGGGCTTCATGTCGTGGCAGGTCGCCGCGCAGACGATGACCGGCTCGCTGTCCACCTCGCACACGCGCGCGGGCAACTTCGCGCTGCTCGGCATGGGCTTCTCCACCTCCGGCCTGCTCGGGCCGCTGGTGGCCGGCGTGTCGATCGATCTGCTGGGTTACCAAGCGAGCTACGCGGTGCTGGCGGTGCTGCCGCTGGTGGCGCTGATCGCGGTGTGGTGGTTCCCCGGGTGGATTCCGCAGCGCCGCTCGAGCACGAGCCGCGGTCCGCGACCCAGTTCGCTCGACCTGTGGCGCCTGCCCGCGCTGCGGCGCACGTTCTTCGCCGGCGGCGTGCTCGCCACGGCCTGGGACCTGTTCAACTTCTTCCTGCCGGTGTACGCGCGCTCGATCGGTCACTCCGCGACCTCGATCGGGCTGATCATGGCGGTGTTCGCCGCGGCGACGTTCGTCGTGCGCCTGTTCACTGCCGCGCTGGCACGGCGCCACGGCGAGCCGGCGGTGCTGGTGGGCGCGATCTTTCTCACCGCCGCCGGCTACGCGGCGTTCCCGTTCTTCCAGAGCGGCATCGCGCTCGCGCTGATCGCCTTCCTGCTCGGGCTGGGCTGCGGCTGCGGGCAGCCGATCTCGATGACGCTGATCTACAACCTGTCGCCGAAGGGCCGCACTGGCGAGGGCACCGGCATGCGGGTGATGATCAACCAGCTCACCCACGTGACGATTCCGGTCGCCTTCGGCGCGCTGGCGAGCGTGGCCGGATACCTGCCGGTGTTCATCGGCTGCGCGGCGATGCTGTTCGGCGGCGGCGAGTTCTACCGGCGCGCATCGCGCGCCGACATACCGGGCACGGCTGCGCCGCCTGCGGGTCCGCCTGCGGGTCCGCCTACTGGTCCGCCTTGATTCCGGCTTCGCGGACGAGCTTCGCCATGCGCGCCACTTCCGCGCGCACGAATGCAGTGGCTTCCTCCGGCGAGGCGCTCGCGGTGAGCTCGATGCCCAGTTCGCCCAGGCGCGCACGTAGCTCTGCCGTCTTCACTGCCTGCGCGATCAGCGCGTGCATCCGCGCGACGATCTCGCGTGGCACCGCCGCCGGTGCGAGCACCGCGTTGAACGTCGCGGCTTCGTAGCCCGGAAGGGCCGCCTCGGCGATCGTCGGCACCTCGGGCAGCAGCGGCGAGCGCCGCGCGCTGGTGACGCCCAGCACCCGCAGCTTGCCGCTGCGGATCAGCGGGATCGAGGTGCTGATCTGGTCGAACAGGATGCCGACGTGCCCGCCCATCAGGTCGATCAGGGCCGGCGCATTGCCCTTGTACGGCACGTACGTGACCTCGATGCCGGCGGCGCGGCTGAACGCGACCGAGGCGATGTGGCCGGTGCTGCCGGCACCGGACATCGCGACGTTGAGCTGCCCGGGTCGCGTGCGCGCGAGCGCGATCAGCTCCTTCACCGTCTTCGCCGGCAGCGCCGGGTGCACGACGAGCACCTGCGGGATGGTCGCGATCACGCTGGCGGCGACGAAGTCCTTCACCGGATCGTAGGGCACGGTCGGCAGCACGGCAGGCACGGTGACGAAGGTGTTGGCGATCGACAGCCACGTGTAGCCGTCCGGCGCGGCGCGCGCGACGAACTCGGACCCGACCACACCGCTCACGCCGGGGCGGTTCTCGACCACGACCTGCTGACCGAGCAGTTCCGACACCCGCTGCATCACGTTGCGCGCGATCAGATCCTGATTGCCGCCGGCGGCCACCGGCACGATCACTCGCGGGGGCTTGGCCGGCCACGCAGCGGGCTGCGCGAGCACCGAGGCACCGGCAAGCGCACCGAGGGCACCGGCTGCGAGGGCGAGCGCCCGGGTTCCTTCGCGATTGCTGCCCGACCGGGCGCGCCGGCAGGCACCGGAGGTGCCCGGACCGGGTACGCGCGAGCCCACGACCGACCCGGGGCGGTCGTTCCCGGGTATCGGGCGCGGTGCGCGCGCGGGGAAGGATCGTGACATGGCGGTGCTCCGCTAGCCGTGCAGCGGCGGGAAGTCGTACAGGCGCTGCGGGTTGTCCACCAGCACGCGGGCGCGCGTGCCGGCATCGGGGATCCAGTCTTCCAGCAGATCGACCAGCTCGGCGTCGTTGGGCATCGTGCCGCTGAAGTTCGGATGCGGCCAGTCGCTGCCCCACACCACCTGTTGCGGATTGGCGGCGACGAGCGCGCGCGCGAACGGCGTGACGTCCGGGTAGTGCGGATGCGACCGCGACAGGCGGTAGGCGCCGGAGACCTTGACCCAGCAGCGACCTTCGCCCAGCGCGCGCAGCAGCGAACGGAACGACGGCGTATCGGTGCCCTGCGCGACGTCGGGATGGCCCATGTGATCGATGACCACGGTGCCGCCGAGCGTGCGCAGCAGGCCGTCGAGGTCGGGCAGTGTCGCTACCCGCGCGTAGATCTGCAGGTGCCAGCCCAGCGTGCGCACGCGCGCGGCGAGCCGGGCACCGTCCCTCAGCTCGAGTACCGCGCCTGCCGTGTGCAGGTTCAGTCGCACGCCGCGAACCCCCGCCGCGTGCATGGCCTGCAGTTCGGCGTCGGTCTCCCGCCCGTCGATCACGGCCACGCCGCGAAACGCGAATGCCCCGGACCGCAGCGCATCGAGCGTGGCGGCGTTGTCGGTGCCGTAGCAGGAGGGCTGCACGATCACCGCGCGCGTGCAGCCGATCGTGCGCAGCATGTGCACGTAGTCGGCGGTCGTGCAGTCCGGCGGCGTGTATGCGCGCGTGGGCGCGTAGGGG
>CANGUQ010000373.1 GCA_947456915.1 Betaproteobacteria bacterium | reverse complement strand
CGCGCGTTTCGCACGCCCGCCTCGGCCGCAGCCGCCGGCCGAGCCGACGGCGGCTCGGCAATCGGGATCAGCCACGGGAGGGCTGTCGGACGGGTCAGCATCGGGGTCTCCGGCAGGACGAAAGCAGGCGCGCTATTGCATGTACGACGCCTTATCGGCAGGATGGGAGATGACTTGAGCAGTGCCCCTGACATTCATGACGGTGTCCGTGACGATTCAGGCGTCGCCGTGGTGGTGCTGGCGGCCGGACTGTCGCGGCGGTTCGGCGGCGACAAGCTGTCGGCCGCGTTGAACGACGGGCGCCCGGTCGGGGCGGCGACGCTTGATGTCGCCCGCAGGGCCTGCCCGCGCGTACTGTGCGTGGTGCGCCCCGACAGTCCGGTTCAGGCGCTGGCGGCGGGCTGCAGCGGGGTTCAGGTCGTGACCTGCCCGCAGGCCGTGGACGGCATGGCGTTCAGTCTGGCCGCCGGTGTGGCCGCGGCACCCCGCGCGGCGGGCTGGGTGGTGATGCTGGGCGACATGCCGTGGGTGCAGCCGTCAACGGTGCGTGCGGTCGTCGCGGCGATCGCCGCCGGCGCTGACATCGCGATTCCCGTACACGAGGGTCAGCGCGGCCACCCGGTGGGTTTCGCCAGCCGCTTTCTGCCGCAGCTGCGCGCCCTGTCCGGCGACGCTGGCGCGCGCTCGCTGCTCGCTCAGTGGCCCGAGGCCATCACCGAAGTGCTGGTGAGCGATCCGGGGGTGCTGCGCGACATCGACCGGCGCGAGGACCTGCGGCCGGACTAGCTGCGCACCGACGCCTGCGGCCCGCCTGCGCCGATGGGGTCGCGCACCACGATCAGGTGCTGGTCCCGCAGCAGCACGCCGTTGCGGTGCAGGTCGTTGATCGCGGTGGTGACGGTCTGGCGCCGGGCACCGATCATGTTCGCCAGTTCCTGATGAGTCAGGCGAACATCCACCACGCACTGGCCGTCGCGGCGATCGCCGTTGCTGCGCGCGAGCCGCCGCAGCAGACGCACGAGGCGGCTGGGCACGTCCTCCGACACCATGTCGGTGAGCGCGTCGGTCACTGACACCAGCCGGTTGCGCAGCGCCTCGATCACCGCCATCGCTGCCGACGGGTGGGTACGAAGCAGCGTGCGAAAATCGTCCTCGCTGAGCACGCACGCTTCGCCCGCCTCGACCACCTGCGCCGTGTGCAGCCGAACGCCGCCGTGCGACAGGCCGCTGAAGCCGACGTGCTCTCCCGGGCCGCACAGGGCGGTGATCACCTCGGTCCCGGTCACCGAGCGCCGCGACAGCTTCACTCTGCCACTGCGCAGCACGTACACGTTCGACCGCCCATCGCCTTCGCTGAACAGCACGTGTCGGCGCGGCAGTATCTGGAGCGTGGAGCACTCGATCAGCGCGCTGCGCACTTCCGGCGCCAGCAGTTCCATGAAGGTACTTCCGGGCCTGCCGGCCACTCGTCCGTCTCCCGCGGCGTCCACGGCTGCATTGAGGCTACGTTCGGCGGAGTTGTCGCTCATCGCATGGTTTCCTGGTTCGAAGTCGGAGCGGTGCGTCACTTCGCCGACAAGCCTTGGGCTCCGGACCGACGCACTGCACGAAAAAGATCGCCGTGCGCGTGACGGACCTTCCTGTCCTTTCGGACAAGAGAGCTGACGATTGGCACGAGTTAAGGTCTCTGACCGTGGCAAGCGGTGATTGGTTCCCTGTCCGACACGAGGCGCGCCGGAAGTCGCGGGCACGCGCGTTCTCAAGCTGCGGCTTTCACGAAATCCGCCCCGCAGGCGGTCCCGATTCATGTTCAGGGTCACAGCCGGGGCTGGCGCGTGTGGAACGAGCGGCGGGGCGCCCGCCCTGCATGCGCGCCCCGCGGCGCACAGGCGACACGATCGTGACTCGGGCGCGCGACCTTGTTAGGCTTCGCCATGCGCCCCGGTTCGCGGGTCGTCCTGCCGAGAGGAGATAAGCGATGAACCGAGCAGCGCAGTGGAGCATCTGTCGGGTTGCCGCAGCGGTACTGGTCGGTGCGGGGCTGCTGGGCAGCACGCTGCCTGCAGTGGCGCAGACGGCCCAGCAGGCGATCGCGTTCCGCAAGGGCGCGATGCAGGTACAACTCTGGTACGGCCGGATCCTGACGCAGATGATCAAGGGAACGCGCCCGTGGGACAGCGCCCAGTATCTGCGCATCGTGTCGATCCTCGACCAGAGCGTAGTGTCCTCTACGGTAGACGGCTTCATCCCCGGCAGCGACACGGGCGATACGCGTGCGCTGCCGGTGATCTGGTCGGATGCGGCGGGATTCAGGGCGGCCCTCGAGCGGTTCCAGGCGGAAAGTGCCAAGGCACTGACCGTGGGCAAGTCCGGCGACGAGAAGGCGATGCGGGCGCAGGCGGTCGAAGTGCTCCGCGCGTGCGACAGCTGCCACGAGCGCTACCGGGCGAAGTAGGCGCGGCTGCGGCGGGGACGCTGTCGGTTCAGCGCACCAGCAGGTACACGGCTCCGGCAGCGACGGCGGCCACCAGCACGGTCGTGCCGGGGCCGGCAAAGTTCAGCGCCGGATCCGGTGTGTCGGCGGGAATGCATTTCCTGCCTGTCAGCATCGGCAGAATCAGATTCGCCCGGAGTACCAGCAGGTGAAAAAGTACTGCGGCCACGTGGGTCCCGACGAGCACCAGCAGCAGTTCGAAGTTCCACTTGTGAACAGTTGTCAGAAAAGCCACTGTCGCCCCCGTGACGCGGTGCGACAGTGGCCCCTCGGTCATCACCTCGTCGCTGGCGAACAGACCGGTCACTGCCTGCGTCAGCAGGCAGGCAAGCAGTGCAGCGATCATCCATCCGCCCAGCGGACTGTGGCCGATCGGCGACGGCGGACGCAGGCGGATCAGTTCCGCGACGCTTGCCAGGGTCGCCCGCGGGCCGCGCAGGAAGTGTGTGAAGCGCGCCGTGCTCGAGCCGACGAACCCCCAGAGCAGGCGGAAGACGACCATGCCCAGCACGGCATAGCCGCAGCGCATGTGCCACGTCATCTCGTCCACGCCGCTCGTCTCGCCGGTGTACCAGCACACGGCGAGCAGCACGACGAGCGACCAGTGACACAGCCGCACCGGAACATCCCAGACGCGCACGCTGCGCGTGGCGGGCGCGGCACGGGACGGATCGGATTCGCGCTGTGTCGATGACATCGGCTGATTTCTCCGGGACAATGCGTCGAGTCTGCACGCAGGTGCGGGTGCGCCGCAACGCCGGCGATCGAACGTGCCCGGTGGGCGCGTTGGTGCGGCGGGGCTGGCGCAGCGGCGCACCTCGTGCCGCTCTGCAGGATGATCGCTGAAAGACGAGCCGGCCCGGACGAGGCCGGCAGCTCCCAAGGAGGTTGAGATGAGTTCGTGGCAAGCGGCGCATCGGCGCGCCGTCCGTTCGCTGGCGGCAGTGGCGTGGTCGGCGGTTGCCGGTGCGGCGGTGTGCGCCGCATCGGGCGCAGCTCTGGCGCAGGCATTCCCGGCCAAGCCGATCCGCATGATCGTGCCGTTCCCGCCGGGCGGGTCGACCGACATCTTCGGCCGGCTCGCCGCCGATGCGCTGGGTCGTCAGCTGGCGGTGAGCGTGGTGGTCGAGAATCGCGCCGGAGCGGGGGGCAACATCGGTTCTGCGATCGTGGCCAAGGCCCCCAACGATGGCTACACGATCGCGATGTTCACCGTCGCCCAGAGCATCGCGCCGTCGGTGTTTCCCAAGCTGGAATTCGATCCGGTGAAGGACTTTTCCCCGATCACGCTGATCGCGCGCCTGCCGAGCATCCTGCTGGTGCACCCGTCGCTGCCGGCGCGCAACGTGAAGGAACTGCTCGCGCTGATGCAGAAGAAGCCGGGTGCGCTCAACTACGCGTCGACCGGTCCCGGCACCTCGCCGCACATGCTGATGGAGATGTTCCTCAGCATGACCGGCACCCGGGCGGTTCACGTGCCCTACAAGGGCGCCGGACCGGCGCTGGTCGACCAGCTCGCCGGCATGGTCGAGCTGGGCTTCACGACCGGCATCGGCCCGTCCCTCGACGCTGCGCGCAACGGCAAGCTGCGCGCGATCGCAGTGTCGACGGCAGAGCGCTACGAAGCGCTGCCCAGCGTGCCCACGGTCGCCGAGTCCGGCGTCAAGGGCTTCGACGGCAGCTCGTGGCAGGGCGTGGTGGCGCCGGCGGGCGTGCCGAAGGAGATCGTGTCGCGGCTCAATGCCGAACTCGCGAAGTGGATCCGCTCGCCCGAGGGCCGCGAACGCATCGCGCAGCAGGGTGGCATTCCCGGTGGCAACTCGCCGGAGGAGTTCGGTCGCTTCATTCAGGACGAGATCGCGCGCTGGGCCAGGGTGTCCAGAGCCGCCAACGTGCGGGTCGATTGACCGCGCCCGCTCGGCGGTCGATGGCGCGCCGGTCGGGCACGCGTCGGCGTGACCTGCGTCCGGGCAGCCGGAGCGCCGTTGCCGGCAGCGTGCGGCGCTCGGACGGGCAGTGCGCAACGGGCACGGCGCGG
>CANGUQ010000372.1 GCA_947456915.1 Betaproteobacteria bacterium | reverse complement strand
GGGGTCGGGCGCTCGCGCCCGGCGGGCTTGCCCGCCCTGGGCGGCGGCGCGCGCACAGCCGCCTCGGCGATCATCGGCGTGCCGGACGGGATCACCAGATCGCGATCGGCCATGGCGATGCGTGCCGTGCGCGGCAGGTCGTTCGCCTCGCGCAGCGTGGCTGCCGCGACACCGTGGCGCCGGGCGATCTGGTCGATCGGCTCGCCGGCGCGCGGGCTGTAGATGCGGATCGAGGCTGCCGACCGATCGCCGAGATCGCGCAGGCCGTCGGCGAACTGATTGACCCGGTCGAGCGGCAGCAGCAGCGTGGGCAGCTTGTTGGCGTTGATCACCGAACGGTTGTGTGCCGGGTTCAGCGCGAAGAATTCCTCGACGCTCATGCCGGCCAGTCTCGCCGCGACCTTGACGTCCAGATGCTGCTGCACGCGCACGGTGCCGAAGAATGGCTCGTTCGGCACCTCGGCCAGCGTCATGTTGAACTGCCGCGGGTTGGCGACGATGTTCTTGATCGCCTGCAGCTTGGGGACGTAGGCACGCGTCTCTGCCGGCAACTGCAGGCTGGCAAAGTCGACGCGATCGCCGCGCATCGCATTGCGCGCGATCGCGCGCTGCACGCAGCCTTCGCCGCAGTTGTAGGCCGCCAGCGCGAGGTCCCAGCTGCCGAACATGTCGTACAGCTTCTGCAGGTAGTCGAGGGCAGCCTCCGTCGACAGCAGGATGTCGCGGCGGCTGTCGAGCCACCAGTTCTGGCGCAGGCCGAAATTGGTGCCGGTGGACGGGATGAACTGCCACATGCCTGCCGCCTGCGCCGGCGAGACCGCCACCGGATTGAACGCGCTTTCGATGATCGGCAGCAGCGCGAGTTCGGACGGCATTCCGCGCCGCTCGACGACCTCGACGATGTGGAACAGATAGCGGCGACTGCGCTCGACCACCCGGCGCAGGTGCTCGGGCCGGTTGGCGTAGAAGTCCTCCTCCGCCCGTACCTGCGGGTGCACCAGATCCGGCATCGCGAAGCCGTTGCGGATGCGCACCCAGAGGCTCGCCGGCGCGCTCGTGAGGTCCGCGGCCGGCACCAGATTGAGTTCGCGCAGCGTCACCTGTGGCAGGCTGAAGCCGCCGGCCTCGCTGCCGCCGCTCGCGAAGGCGGGATCGGCGCCATCGCTCGCCGCGCCCTGATTGATCGCGTGCAGGCGGGTCGAGCCGGCCTCCACCGGCTGAGCCTGGGCGAGGGGCAGGGCAATCATGCCGATCGCCAGCAGCACCGTCGCCAGCGCGCGACGCGCGCACGCACTCCACCGACCCGGGCGGGGCGCACAGCTGGCGTCGATCCGTCGTGTTGCAACCATCGTCTGGCGACCAAACCGGAACGGGCAGCGCCGGTGAACGAGCGCTCCGCGGTCGCCGGCGTGACCCATCGTTGAAAACTACCTCGGAGGGTAGTCGCGCGAGCGCCCTGCGTCAACTGTTCTCACTCAAGGAAAGTGATACAAGCCACTGATTTTGATGATAAAGAGTCGACTTCAGCAGTTTTGCAGCGAGACTGCGGCGCGGGCTCCGAACCGGCCGCCGCCGTACCGAGTGCCAGCGCCTCGAGCCGGATGCGACGCGCTCGGCGGTAGCGGGGTCCCGGCCCAGCAATTGCGCTCTCTGCTGGCACGCCTGGGCGAACGCCGGTCACGGCAGCCCGCCCTTGCGCGGCTGCGCTGATGACGCCGCCTTGCCCGCAGGCGGCGAAGCTGTTCAGAACGTGTTCTTCCAGGCGCGCAGTTCTGCAAACACCTCGACCGGCCCGGCCAGTTCGTGCCCGGCGTGGGCCGCGGCACTGCGCGCTACCGACGGTATGCGGCAGCGCAGGAACGGGTTGGCCAGTCGCTCGGTGGCGAGCAGCGACGGCAGTGTCGGGCGTCCGGCGGCGAGCAGGCCCTCGGTCACCTCCGACCATGCGAGCAGGTCGGGGTTGTCGGGCTCGACCGCGCGCGCGAAAGCGATGTTCGCCCGCGTGTATTCGTGCCCGCAGTAGACCCTGCTGTCGCCGGGCAGCGCGGCCAGACGATCGAGCGACGCCGACATCTGCCCGGCGGTGCCTTCGAACATCCGGCCGCAGCCGATCGAGAACAGCGTGTCGCCGCTGAACAGCACGTGCTCGCCGCCCAGTTCGCCGTGAAAAGCGATGTGGCTTGAGGTGTGCCCGGGAACCTCCAGTACCTGCAGCACCGGCGCCGGCTGGCCCTCACTGGCAAGGCCGGCCAGTTCGACCCGGTCGCCGTCGCCCACGGCGATCACCGGCGCTCCGGTCACCCGCGGGTCGCGCGGACCGTATACCGGCAACGGGCCGCAGGCAGCGATCAGTTCCGCCACCCCGCCGATGTGGTCGTTGTGGTGATGGGTGAGCAGGATTCCGGTCAGTCGCAGCGCCTGCTGCGCCGCGGCGACGAGTACCGGGGCAGCTTCGCCGGGGTCCACCACGACGGCAGCCGAGCCGGCTCGGATGCACCAGATGTAGTTGTCGTTGAACGCGCGGATCGGTTCGACGTGGACGGGCACGGCGGCGCCGGTGGCAGAAGGGGGCATGACGAAACTCCACAGTGGACGCCGACGGCGGCGAATGGCAGATTCCGGCACGCAGCTGCAACATGGAAAAGAGCACACCACCGTGCCGTGGACCACGCAATGTTAAACGTACAGCCGAAACTGCCGGAGCCGCCAGTGCAGACGAGCCATGACTGGCTGGGCACACCTCTGGGCAGCTATCTGGTCGAGCGCGAGCTCGCCTACTTCGACGCGGCGGTCGGGGACCTGTTCGGCTACCACGCGCTGCAGGTGGGCCTGCCGCAGGTCGATCTGCTGCGCGCGAGCCGGATGACGCTGCGCGCGCGCGCAGCGCCGCTCGCCCCGGCGGACGTGCGTTGCGAACACACGGCGTTGCCGGTGGCGAGTGGCGCCGTCGACCTGGTGGTGCTGCCGCATGTGCTCGAGTTCAGTCTCAACCCGCACCAGATCCTGCGCGAGGTCGAGCGCGTGCTGATCCCCGACGGTCACCTGCTCATCTCCGGCCTCAACCCGTGGAGCCTGTGGGGTATCCGTCGCACGCTCACCCGCAGCGCCATCGACTTCCCCTGGCAGGGCGAGTACATCAGTCTGCTGCGGCTGAAGGACTGGCTGGCCCTGCTCGGTTTCGAAGTGATCGCCGGTCGGATGGCCTGCTATGCGCCGCCGGTGACGCAGCAGAAGTGGCTGCGCCGCTGCGCGTTCATGGAGGCGGCTGGCAATCGCTGGTGGCCGTTCGCCGGCGGCGTCTACTTCCTGCAGGCGATCAAGCGCGTGCACGGCATGCGGGTGATCACGCCGCGCTGGCACGAGCGGGCGCGTGCGCGCCCGGCGCTGGCGGTGGTACCGCGGCGGGTGGCCGCCGCCGAGGCCCGGGTTGCGACCGATCAGCGGGCCGCGGACGGCGATGCGGCGGTCGCCGCGCGGAGCACCTGCCGATGAGCCTGCGGCCGGTGGCAGGCGAGGCCCGGAACGCGCAGCAGGTATCGTCGTGAGCGACGCCCGGACCCCTGGCGAGGGCGCGGCGGGCGCCGAGGCACCGATCGACATCTACACCGATGGCGCGTGCAAGGGCAATCCCGGGCCCGGCGGCTGGGGTGCAGTACTCGTGCACGGCGCGCGGCGGCGCGAGATCTTCGGCGGGGAAGCGGCCACCACCAACAACCGGATGGAGCTGACCGCGGTGATCCGGGCGCTGGAGGCCCTGAAACGCCGCTCGCAGGTCCGCGTGTACACCGATTCGCAGTACGTGCAGCAGGGCATCAGCTCGTGGATCCACGGCTGGAAGCGCAAGAACTGGCGCACCGCCGGTGGCGGACCGGTGAAGAACGTCGATCTGTGGAAGGCGCTCGACGCGCTTGCCGCGCAGCACGACGTCCAGTGGCTCTGGGTGAAGGGCCACGCCGGGCATCCCGGCAACGAGCGCGCGGACGCTCTGGCCAATCTCGGCATCGATGCCGGGTCGCGTTGAGCCGATGACTGCCCGCGCCCGACGCCCCGTGCGCCAGATCGCGCTCGACACCGAGACGACCGGGCTCGACGTCAAGCTCGGCCACCGCGTGATCGAGATCGCGGCGGTGGAGATCGTCAATCGGCAGGTCACCGATGTCTGTTTCCACCGCTACCTGAACGCCGATCGCGACAGCGATCCCGGGGCGCTGGAGATACACGGCCTCACGCGCGAGTTCCTCGCCGATCAGCCGCGGTTCGCCGACATCGCGCGCGACCTGATCTCGTTCATCCGCGACGCCGAGCTGGTGATCCACAACGCGCCGTTCGACGTCGAGTTCCTCAATGCCGAGTTCGCGCTGGCCGGGCTCGAGCCGCTGGAGCGGCACTGCGGGCCGGTGGTCGACAGCCTTGCGCTCGCCCGCGAACTGCGCCCGGGCAAGCGCAACAATCTGGACGCCCTGTGCGAGGCCTACGGCGTGGACCGCAGCGGTCGTGTGCGCCACGGCGCGCTGATCGACACGCGCCTGCTGGC